>USJX01000054.1 GCA_900555035.1 uncultured Prevotella sp. | reverse complement strand
TTGAAAGAAAATCCCGGAAATTCTAGGAAGTTTCAATAAAAAAGTGTATCTTTGCTGAAAAAATAAGCTATGCGGATTTTTACAGAACAAACATTAAAACAATATATAGAATCCCATCCTAAGTCAAAGGTTGCATTGCAAGAATGGACTTCTATCGTTAGGAAAAGTAAATGGAATTCTTTTGCCGATGTTAAAGCTACATTTAATAGTGTTGACAACGTTGGTAATCAGCATTATAATTCTTGATTATGGATAAGATAGAAAATATGGAGCAATATCAATGGGCGGTAAATAGAGTGGAGGAATTGCTTCCATTGGTTGACGATTCCACTCCTCTTGATGATGCCAATAGTGTAGAACTGGAAAAATTATCCAATTTGGTAGCTGATTATTCAGACCTTCATTTTGCTATAGGTACTCCTACTTTATCTGAAATTCTAAAGCTTAGAATGGAAGAAATGGGACTTTCTGTTGCAAAATTAGCAAAGATCTTAGGAGTTACTCCTTTGAATATAAAGGCTTATCTTTCTGGTTCGGAAGAGCCAACATTAAGTGTTGGTCGTGAGATTAGTCGCCGTTTAGGTGTTGATGCCAATTTAGTGCTGGGTTTATCTTGACCTCACTTCCTATACCCCTATACCTCTTCCTTGCCTTCTTTTGAAAGAAAATCCCGGAAATTCTAGGAAGTTTCAATAAAAAAGTGTATCTTTGCAGCAGATTGGTAGAATCTAAAATAATAATTTATGGGTAGATACATCAACCCCTTTACCGACTGGGGCTTCAAGCGTCTCTTCGGTCAAGAGTTCAGCAAGGACTTGCTGATTAATTTTTTGAACGACTTGTTTGAAGGTGAGTTTCGAATCAAGGACGTAACATTCAAGGATAAGGAACAGCTTGGAGATTCTAATGATCTCCGTGGCTGCATCTTTGATATCTATTGTGTTACCGACGATGATAAACATTTCATCGTCGAGATGCAGAACAGATGGGTACCCTTCTTTGTGAACCGTTCCATCTACTATGCTAGTAAGGCTTTTGTTGCCCAGCGCAAGAAGTTTGATGAAGCTGGTGTCCGCACTGCTGTTTTATATCAGTTTGTGCCGGTTTATGTGGTTTGCATCATGAATTTTATGCCAAGGGAGCAGGAGATGACAAAGTTTAGGACAGACGTTGCTTTGAGGGAGAAGTCTTGTGACTCTATGTTTTCTGATAAGCTTCGTTTCATCTATCTTTCTCTTCCCTTCTTTGATAAGAGTGAGGAAGAATGCGAGACTGGTTTTGAAAAATGGATTTATGTATTGAAGTATATGGAAGTATTGGAAAGATTGCCGTTTACGGCGCAGAAGAAGATATTTGATCATCTTGCAAAATTGGCAGATGTTCGTTGCCTGAGTAGTGAGGAACAGGAAAAATACGATGAAAGTATTAAGGCTATTGACGATTACTACTCCGGCCTTTATGGCTCTTATGTTGATGGTGAGGAAAAGGGAATAGCTAAAGGAATTGCTAAAGGAATGGCTAAAGAAAAGATAGACACAGCTTACCGCCTTTTGTCAATGGGTCTTTCTGAAGCGCAAGTATCAACGGCCACAGAACTTCCGCTGGAAGAAATTCAGAAAATGAGAAAATAAGAACTGACATTGAAAAATTGATTATATGTATTGAAGTATATGGAAATGGATGAAGTATTTAAAAATTTGCCTTTAGTAGAACAGAAGAAGATGCTCGATCATCTTGCAAAATTGCCAGATGTTCGTTTCTTGAGTAGTGAGGAGCAGGAAAAATACGATGAAAGTATTAAGGCTATTGACGATTACTACTCTGGTCTCTATGGCTCTTATGTTGATGGCGAGGAAAAGGGAATGGCTAAAGGAATTGCTAAAGGTCGTGCGGAAGGTCGTGCGGAAGGTCGAGCAGAAGGTCGAGCAGAAGGTGAACTTTCTAAAGGTTTGGAAGTTGCCCGTAACATGTTGGCAATTGGTATGCCTTGGTCTCAAATCGTGCAATTAACTGGATTAAAAGAAGACCAGCTGAAGCAACTTCAGTCGTAGTGTATGTACATTACCCACTAGGCGTTTCTCTTAGTATAAGTTACCCGTTAGGCACTCCGCAGGATCTGCAATCCGGCGTTATAAAATGTCCTAACCTTTTTATGCATTGCGGATTTGCAATCCGCATCAATCAAAACATAAGAAGATGGCAAGATTTATAGACCCACGTGTCGATTGGGCTTTCAAGCGAATCTTTGGAAGCGAGGACACTAAAGAATGTCTGATAACATTCCTCAACGGACTGTTTGAAGACGAGTTGGTAATCAAGGACGTGACGTTTGCCAAGACCGAAAAACTTGGCTTGCGCCCCGATGACCGTGGTGTGGTGTTCGATGTCTATTGCGTCACAAACGAGGGCAAGCATATCATCGTTGAGATGCAGAAGAAAGAACAGGAATACTTTGCCGACAGGGCATTGTATTACACGGCACGTGCCATTGTGCAGCAGGGCGTTCGTGGAATCTGGGACTATCATTTGGCTCCTGTCTATACGGTGTGTTTCATGGATTTCGTGTCGGAAAGTCCGATGCTAAAAGAGTTTCGTACCGACTTGGTGCTTACCGATTTGCAGACACGCCAGCGAGTGTCCGACAGGATGCGTATTGTTTACCTCCAACTGCCATTGTTCGACAAGCATACGGAGGCAGAGTGTATGGATATATTTGATTGTTGGATTTATATAATGAAGAATATGAACATGTTTGAGCAGATGCCATTCAGCGAGAAGTATCCAGTCTTCCGCAAGTTGGCAGAGATAGGCGACCTCCGAAAGCTCTCCCGCGAGGAACTTGAGCTTTATGACGAGGACATCAAGAATATGCGTGATATATATGCCACCAGAAAGTTTGATGAGAAGAGAGGTATGGAAAAAGGAATGGCGAAAGGTATGGAAATAGGTATGGCGAAAGGTATGGAAAAAGAAAAGCTAGCCACAGCTCACCGCCTTCTATCAATGGGCCTTTCAGATGAGCAAGTATCAACTGTCACCGAGCTTCCACTGAAGGAAATCCAGAAAATGAGAAAAAAATAGAATAAATACAACGAGTTCTTAAGCATGTGCTTAAAAGGGTCAAAAGAGGACAAGGCTGAATTTAAGCAGCATCTTGTATCAATCTTGTGGACAGGTAGGATAGACAAAGCCATCAAATATCTAGAATCGCTTAAACTTGCAAACATCAAAAAAGCCATCAGGGTGATAGAATTAAAGGAACAGAGTGGAAAAGGCAAATGATATTGTCGTTGCCACTCGCCAGAAACACAATGGCATGTCATGGTCAAAAGCTGGAAGTAGTGCTTTGGCAATCATTACTGCTGCAAGGATCAATGGTGAGTTAGAAAATTGGATGGCAACGGGAGAGGTGAAATTCAAGATGGTCGGATAGCCATTTCAACCGTACAGGTCGCAAAAGTCCTTAATCAAACCGTTAAGCGTAACATAGAGCGATTTCCCAACGATTTTCGTTTTGAATTGAGTAAAGAAGAATGTTTGAGGTCACAAATTGTGACCTCAAACGGCAGAGGTGGTAACCGATACTCAACTTATGCCTTTACAGAACAAGGCGTGGCAATACTTAGTAGTGTCCTTCGTTCGAAAATAGCTGTAGAAACATTCCGTTTATCACATGACCGCTTTCTTTGCATAGATGATGACGTTTATCATATAGGTGCTTCTATCAAGGATCTTCCGGGAGCCGCCTATTTTCTTTTTTGCGCTAACCCACAACATTTCCACCTAAACATTTGGAGGTTACGAGGAAAAGTCGTAACTTTGCCACCAACTAATAAAGACAAGGCATGACAGAAACAGAAATTAAGCAAATGCTTGCCCAAGGCGAACGACTTACCCTGGAATGCAAAAAAGCAAAGACGGAGCTCCCAAAATCTGTTTGGGAGTCATATTCCGCTTTTGCCAACACTATTGGTGGCTATATATTATTAGGTATTGACGAAAATAGAAAAGAAACGGATGTTGCCAAACGTTTTACTATCATCGGAGTTGACAATATCCCTAAGATTATCTCTGATTTATGGAACACCATTAATAGTAACAAAGTAAATAGAAATATTTTGCTAGACTCAGATGTAGAGATAACTACAATAGACGGGAAATCTATTGTATGTATCCACGTGCCACAAGCAGATTGGCGAATGAAGCCTGTCTTCTTGAATGAAAATCCTTACAAAGGTTCCTTCAAGCGCAACCATGAAGGTGATTACCATTGCACAGAAATGGAAGTAAGAGCCATGATTCGTGATGCTAACGAAGATGGTAATGACGGAGGATTACTAGATGGTTTTACTCTGGATGACATTGATACAAATACGCTCCATGGTTACCGTAATCAATTCTGAATACTAAATGCCGACCATGATTGGAACGATAAGGACGATAAAGAATTCTTGCGACTTTTAGGTGGATATACTAAGAATAGACAAACAGGAAAAGAAGGACTGACGGTAGCAGGCCTAATGATGTTTGGAACAGGGTTAGCCATAAGGGAGCGATTTGGAAATTTTCGCATGGACTATCTCGACATGAGCCATCTAGAAGGGGAGGAAAGATATAGAGACAGACTAACTTACGATGGGCGTTGGGAGAACAACTTGTATCAATTCTAAGTTGACATTCGACTTACCTCACCCTTTTCATATGGAAGGTTATCAGCGTGTAGATGACACACCACAAATGAAAGCTGTAAGAGAAGGATTTACCAACTCGATTATTCACTCTGACCTATTCTTGGATAGTGGTATCTTAAGGATAGAAAAGCATGATGACTGCCTATGCTTACGAAATCCTGGAAATTTGAAACTTCCGATAGAAAACATCTATGAAGGTGGGGTTTCAAAAGCACGCAACCCAAGAATACAGAATATGCTCCGTATGATAGGATATGGTGAGAATATAGGTTCTGGATTTCCAAAAATTATCTCTGCTTGACAAAAGGCAGGTTGGGGTAAGCCTGAATTAATAGATAAATACGAGTTACAAGAAGTAGAACTACGATTACCTATTCCTAATGAAACTGGTGGTCAAACTGGTGGTCAAACTGGTGGTCAAACTGGATCACCAAAAACAATTGAAAAAGTTTTTGAATTAATAAAAGACAATCCGTATATAACAAGACAAGAACTCGTGGACAAAATAGGTATCAAAGCAAGTGCAATACAAAAACACATAGAAAAGCTAAAGGCTCAAAAAAGAATAGAGCGTGTTGGTTCTTCTACATTTGGAGGCCATTGGGACATCAAAGAATAAATAATCCTTCGTCTCATCATCAAAACAACAATATTCAATAGGCGGCTCTCCCAATCCGAGAGCCGCCTTTTTTTCTTTATCGTTATCCTTCTTTGTTGAGACAAATCAAGCATCGTGTTTCTTTTGCCCAACAAAAAGCCATGTACGCAGCAAACGAGGAGTTGCTCCGTATGAATTGGGACATCGGTGAAATGCTTACCAAAAGCCAAGAGGCTGATGGTTGGGGCAAGAAGACTCTACAGCGCCTAGCTGTAGATCTTAAGAATGAGTATCCTGAAAGGAAAGGATTCTCCGTAAGAAACATGCAGTGCATGATGCAGTTCTATAATGAGTATAACAAGGAGCTGACAATGGTTAAAGTTGGAAATATCCCAATTACGCAATCAATGATTGCGCAATTGAAAAATAATGTAATAACATTCAATGGGCGGCTCTCAATTCCGGGAGTCGCCTATTTTTTCTTTCTCCTGCCCCTTTTCAAGTATTTTTTCCCTAAAACCTTGGAAGTTATGAGGAAAAGTCGTATCTTTGCAGAAGAAAAGCTATAAAAAAGAAATTATGGGACATCAAGAAGATATTGTAAAAACAGAAAGTAAAATCATTATCATCAGGGATACGCAAGTTATCCTTGACAGAGATGTTGCTGAATTATATGGAGTAGAAACCAGAGAAATCAACCAAGCACTAAGGAACAACCCTAAAAAGTTTCCTCCAGGTTATGTTATTGAGTTGAATGGCAGCGAGAAAGATGAACTGATCAAAAATTTTGATCGGTTCAATAAACTCAAGCATTCCACTGTTGCTCCACATGCTTTTACCGAGCAAGGACTTTATATGCTTGCCACTATTCTGAAAGGTGATTTAGCCATCAGTACAACTATTGCCATCATTGATACTTTCACTCAACTTCGCAAATTGGCAAGAACTATAGATAAGGTGAATGAAGATGCAAAGGAGCATGGTATTTTACCAGACAAAGCAACAGAAGGTAAGATACAAGCTGCCATGAACGAAGTCTTCGCAGATAAGCTGCCATTAAAAATGCGCAGATTGACTTTTGGGGTAAATTTAGGAGTGCTGAAATTTTCTATAGAAACCACAAGAGAATCCAAAGAATAAAACAATATAAAAAGGAGGAAAGAATATGAACATGTTTGAACAGATGCCATTCAGCGAGAAGTATCCAGTCTTCCGCAAGTTGGCAGAGATAGGCGACCTCCGAAAGCTCTCCCGCGAGGAACTTGAGCTTTATGACGAGGACATCAAGAATATGCGTGATATATATGCCACCAGAAAGTTTGATGAGAAGAGAGGTATGGAAAAAGGAATGGCGAAAGGTATGGAAATAGGTATGGCGAAAGGTATGGAAAAAGAAAAGCTAGCCACAGCTCACCGCCTTCTATCAATGGGCCTTTCAGATGAGCAAGTATCAACTGTCACCGAGCTTCCGCTGAAGGAAATCCAAAAATTGAAGGAACAAAATAGCTTTACAAGTTAAATACAGTGAAAATATCTCTTAAGGAAAGATTTTATTTCCCTTAAGGAAAAGAATAAATATCCTTAAGGGAAAATATTCAACCTCTACTTTCCCCATTTTACGGGAGTTTCTTCTTGATTGTCTTTTACCGGAATATTATTTACATAGCATAATATATGCCGGCAGAATGATGGAAGGTCTATGATGAGATTCCCCCTCTCACCAGCCACTTCGCAAAGAAGCGGTCACTTACCAAATACCCTTTTGGGGTCTTGCTAACCAGCTGCTTATCCACCAATGCCTTTAATGCCGTCTTCACGCTGCTTGTGGCTGGAAGATGGTGGGTGCTGATAAACTGCTGACTCAAAGGCGAAGATACCAGGCTCTCACTAGCTATCGCCAGCAACAGCATCTGCTGGTTCTCCGTAAGCCAGGCACAATAGTTCTGATAAGCCATCGCCTGCTCCTCTATCAATTCCTGAATCACCTCGTCCACCAACAACTTCGTTATCCCGGAAGAACCATGCTCGTAAATGCCATGCAATATCGCCTGCACATACCAGGTTACACTGTCCGACTGCTGATAAATATAAGAAAAGACGGATTCGTCTATCACCCTATGCTGGGATGACAACAGGCGATTGGCAAACTCCCGATACACCGGCTCTTCGATGCAGGGCAAAGACAACACCAGCGAACTCTGGAAGAATGGACGATTTGCCGAAAGGAACATCTCCTGCATCATGTGCTGCTGACTGCCCGAAAACACGAAATACACATTCGGCAAGAACTGGATATAAGAACGAATCATCGCCTCTACCCCATCCTCCGGATAACTTAATATCTGCTGAAACTCATCAATAGCGATATAGCATCGCTTTCCCGACTGCTTCAAATACTCGAAGATTCGCTTCAAACTCTCCCTTCCCTCGCTCGGCTTCAAATCCAAAGAAAAGGTTGGAATACCGGTTAATTCATCTATCGTCAAGGTAGGTCGCCAACTGCTGAAGAACTCCTGTACCTTTCGGAGAGCAGATTGTGAAACCGTATCCAGTTTTCCGATGATTTCAGAAGCCATCAGTTGCACCATCTGCTCCAGGTTCTTGGTGGCAAAGATGTCGAGATAAAAACACTTCACCCCTTCATATTGCTCCTCCATCTGATGGAAGACATGATGTATCAATCCCGTCTTGCCCATACGGCGAGGAGCGACAAGCGTGATATTACGCTCGTTATGCAGCGTAGAAATCATCTTCTCGGTTTCTTTCTGGCGGTCGCAGAAATATTCGGCGCCCTTATAACCATATACTACAAAAGGATTGTTCAATGTTGCCATATTATTGCTTTAATCTTATTATTTTCGTTACACTTACAGCCATTGCGCTTTTTACGCAACGCAAATTACGCAATAAAAAACGAGATAGCCAAATGTTTTCTAGTTTTTTAATAATAATTATCTCCTAAAGCCGCATCTGATGCGTAGACAATGAAAGCAAAAATGCAAACGATTGCGCAAATCATTTGATTGATTTACTGCTTATTTACGCATACCTATTGGATTAAATCGTAACTTTGCAACGGGCAAAGGAAAGCCGAACGAATGGCTAAACTACTACCCCATGAACAAAATAAATGAAACAACTAACTCTTGAATTATGAAGAAAATATTCACTACTCTTGCAGCCGTATTGGCAAGCGTAAATATGTTCGCACAGGGTTGGCCAGCCAACTATAGCGGCGTGATGCTCCAGGGATTTTACTGGGATTCCTACTTCGACTCAAAATGGACTAACCTCGAAGCACAGGCTCCTGAACTGAGTAAGTATTTCAACCTCGTATGGATTCCGCAGAGCGCCAACTGTGGCGGAGATAAATCAATGGGTTACGACGACCTCTACTGGTTTACCAACTACAACAGCTCTTTCGGAAACGAAAAGGAACTCCGCAGCCTCATCCAAACTTTTAAATCCAACGGCATCGGAACCATCGCCGACGTGGTTATCAACCATCGCAAAAATGTATCCAACTGGGTGGATTTCCCTGTGGAAACCTACAAGGGTGTAACTTACGAGATGAAATCCACCGACATCTGCGCCAACGATGACGGAGGCAAAACCAAGGAATGGGCTGACGAAAACGGCTACAAGCTCAGCAGCATTTACGATACCGGCGAAGACTGGGGCGGCATGCGCGACCTTGACCACAGCAGCCAGAACGTGCAAACCATCGTAAAGGCTTATCTCGACATGCTCCTCAATGACTTCGGCTACGCCGGATTCCGTTACGACATGGTGAAGGGATACAGCGGCAAATACACGGGCATCTACAACGATGCTACCAAACCTACTTATTCCGTAGGAGAATATTGGGATGGAAATGTATCTGTAGTCAAGAACTGGCTCAACGCCACCAAGGTGAATGACCAGATAACAAGTGCTGCCTTCGACTTCCCTATCCGCTACGTGGTGCGCGATGCCATCAAAGCCAACTGGTCAACCGTAAAGACCGATGGCTTGGCTAACGACCCAGCTTACAAGCAGTATGCCGTTACCTTCGTGGAGAATCACGATACGGAATATCGCTCAGCCGGCGAACAGCAGGACCCTATCCGCAAGGATACCCTGGCTGCCAATGCCTACATTCTGGCTTCGTGCGGAACCCCATGCGTATTCTACAAGCACTGGATTGACTGCAAGCAGGATATCAAGGCAATGATCAACGCACGCCAGCTGGCTGGCATCACCAACACCAGCAATACCACCTTCAATGCCTACAAAGGCAATGGCTACAACGGCATCATGACCGTAGGCACGAAGGCTTCGCTCATCGCCATCGTGGGGCCTAACGCCAACAAGTTTGCTGCGCCTAATTCATACGCCGAACTTCTGAACGGCTACCACTACCGCTACTTCATGCCTAAGAAGGCAAACGTGGCTTGGGTTGATTTGGCTTCGGGTGATTACGAAGGCGTGATGAAGGCAAAGCTCGTGGCAGTAAGCAACGAGGATAATGCGCAGCTGGTTTACACCACCGACGGCACCGAACCTACAGCCAGCAGCAAGAAGGCAAAAAGCGGCGAAGAACTGGAGATTCCTTTCGGCGAGACAACCCTGAAAGTGGGCTTGCTGATAGATGGCGTTGTGAGCGGCGTGCTGACCCGTACTTACAAGGTAGAAAAGCCTGCAGCCTTCGAGCCATACGATATTACCGTTTATGCCAATGCCGACCAGGTGGGCTGGACCAGCGGTTTCAACTTCTGGGCATGGTGCGACAGTCCTAACGAGAACCTGACCGCTTCGGGTAAATGGCCTGGCGACAAGGTTACCCAGAGCAAGGAGATTGAGGGAAAGAAGTGGTTCTACCAGACTTACAAGATCAAGAGCAAAAGCTACATGGTTTCCTTCGTATTCAGCACAGGCACAGGTTCTCCACAGACCGTAGATTTTGCAAATATAAATAAGGATACTTACCTGGAGATTCAGAACGAGAAGAATGGTGCGAAGTATAAGATTAAGGATGTTACAGCCGACATGCCATCTACCGGCATCAGCCATCCTATCATCGACAACAACGCCCAGAACGACCCATCCTGGTACACCCTGAGCGGTATGAAGATGACAAAGAAGCCATCACAGGCTGGCATCTACATTCATCAGGGCAAGAAGCAGGTGATCAAATAAGATAAAAGAAATAAAATCAGATAGATACAAAATAGGTGTATTCCGAGAAGAATCGGAATACACCTATTTGTATTTTATCATATCTTTATCCACAGACTTAATCCACATTTCGCTTAATCTTCAATGTCTGGTCGCAATATTCTATCACGGCGGGACGATGGGTGATGAAGATGATGGTCTTATCATGCGATGAAAGGATATTCTGAAGAAGCTGACGCTCGGTTTCCGGATCGAGCGCACTGGTAGCCTCATCGAAGAGCATGATGCTGCGATTACGCAGAAGACTCCGGGCAATGGCGATGCGCTGCGCCTGTCCCTCACTCAATCCGCCACCCTGTTCGCTACACAGGGTATCGAGTCCATCTGGCAAATCAAAAACGAAGTCGGCACAACTCTGATGCAACGCTGCCCGCATCTCCTCGTCGGTGGCACCAATCTTGCCCAATCGCAGATTATCACGGATGGTACCGCTCATCAGCGTGTTGCCCTGCGGCACATACACGAAGTTGCAACGATGCAAAGGCGAAAGCTCTGCCTGATTCCTGATTTCATCTCCCACCTTATTATATATAGTCACCTTTCCTTCCTGCGGATGGAGCAAGGCAAGAATCAGACGAATCAGCGTAGTCTTTCCCGAACCCGTTTCTCCCAATATCGCCGTACACGAACCCGGACGGAAATCGAAACTGAGATGATGGATGATGTTGCGCACCTGCTGGCGCTGGCTATCCGAAAGTTCATCCTTATCGTAGGCATAGGAAATATCATCGAGACGGATGCCACAAGGCGCCGACATCTGGAGAGGTTCACCCTGCTCTTCCAGCGGATTCTCTTCCAATTCCATCAATCGCTCGGCAGCAGTAAACACGCCCACGAAGGCAGGTGCCAGTTTGGTAAGATTACGTGCCGGCGTCTGTATCTTGTTTACCAATTGCAGAAAGGCGGTCATGCCACCAAAGGTAAGGGTGCCTGCTCCCATGCGCAAGGCTGCCCAGAGGAAGGCTACAAGATAGCCCAGGGCAAAGCCGAAGTTCAAGAAGAAATTACTCAACACATTGGACTTGGTACGCATCATCACATTGCCCCGCAACCGGCGCTGGGTTTCCTCCAGTTTCTCCACCATCGGCTCCTCCGCCTGCAAGGTCTTCACGAGCATGCGATGCTGGATGGTTTCCTGCAAGACACTCTGTACCTGACTGTCGGAATCGCGCACCAAGCGGGTGAGGTATCGCATCTTGTTCATATAGATTTTGCTGAATGCCAGGAAGATAGGAATCATGATGACGATGACGACGGACAGCATCTTATCCATGGAGAAGAGATAGAAGAAGGCACCGAGGAACATCGCCAGCACACCCAGGGTGTTGGGCAATGTTTCCGTAAGGAAATCAACCACCTTGTTCACATCGTTCTCCAGGCGGTTGAGCACATCGCCCGAATGCATCTTCTCCCTGCCGTGCCACTCGGAACGCAGGATGCGATTGAGCATGCGCTGCTGCATGCGGTTTTGCGCCCTGATGCCCAACACGTTGCGAATCCAGATGCTTCCTACGCTCAAGGCGAAGTCGCAGAGAATCAGCAATCCCATCAAGCCCACCGCCCAATAGACATTGCCCTCTACGGAATGGGAGGCAACATCAATAGCACGCTTCACCGCCCATACCTGCGCCAGGCTCACGCCCACCGAAAGTAAGCCCATAGCAGCATTGAGGACAGCCTGCAGGCGGTTGCCCTTCCATACCACCCAGAGCCACACCAGCAGCATCTTGGCAGAATACTTGAATTTCGGAAGCTTGATTACTTTGAACATTGAACTTTGAACTTTATGATTACTCTTGTGGGGGATTTCTTCTTGCTATCTCCTTGCTACCTTTTTGCTATCTTTGTCGCTGGTCAGCACCCCACATCAGTTTCTCTCGGAGTGTGGAGAAGTAACGCTGGTTGCGCTGCTTCACTATCTTGATGGTATGCGGTGCCTTGCGGATGACGAGGCGGGTCTGCTCCGTCATACGCTCGCTGCGGCCATCGATGGCTACGAGATAGTTGTGGCTGCGGCTTTCCACATCGAGCACAATCTCTGCCGTATCGTTGATAACGATAGGACGGATGTTCAAGCTGTGGGGTGCCACAGGAGTTAAACAGAAACTGCCGCTCTGCGGAATGATGATAGGTCCGCCATTAGAGAGGTTGTAGGCGGTGGAACCCGTAGGCGTGGAAACTATCAAGCCGTCCGCCTGATAGGTAACCAGAAACTCGCCATCCACCTGCGTGCGGATGGAAATCATGGAAGCATCATCACGCTTCAACACGGCGATATCGTTCAGGGCAAAAGGATAACCTGCCAGGATGCCGCCCTCAGGCTGCACCTGCAGCACGGCATGCTCCTCTATCTTACATTCGCCCGCATAAAGACTGTCGAGTGCCGACTCTATCTCGCTAGGAAGTACGTCGGCAAGAAAACCCAGCCGGCCCATGTTCACACCGATGATAGGCGTACCCTTGGCACCCACCCGGCTAGCCGCCTTGAGGAAGGTGCCATCGCCACCCATCGAGATGACGTAATCCACATCGAAGTTGTAATCTTCAAAGACACCTGCCGCCCTTACCTCCTGGTGCTCCACCTTGGTGAGGAAGTCGTAGAAGAGACTTTCGATATACACTTCTGCATCCTTTTTGTTGAGGTAAGAAAGGATTCTCATGATGGAAGCCGACTTCTTAGCCTGGTATTCATTGCCAAATATTGCGAATTTTAAATGTTGTTGTGCCATTTATTTTGTTATTTCAATTATTATTCTTACTTTTGCAAAGGTAATAATATTAATCGAATAATACGACAAAAAAATAAAAATTATGGCAAAGGTATATGAATTTCTTGCTAATGGCTTCGAGGAAATCGAAGGATTGGCTCCTGTTGACATCCTCCGCAGAGGTGGTGTTGAGGTAAAAACCGTGAGCATTACGGGTAGTGAATGGGTGGAAACCGCACATGGCATCACCCTGAAGGCTGACCTGAAGTTTGAGGATGTAGCCAGTTTTGAGGATGCCGACATGCTGCTTCTCCCAGGCGGAATGCCAGGCAGCACCCACCTGAACGAGCACGAGGGTGTGCGCCAGGCGCTCATCGCACAGCACAAGGCAGGCAAGCGAATTGGTGCCATCTGCGCTGCTCCTATGGTTCTGGCAAGCACAGGCATCCTGGAGGGTAAGAAGGCTACCTGCTATCCAGGTTTCGAGCAGTATTTCGGCGAGAACACCGAATACACCGCTACCCTCTTCCAGGAAGATGGCAACGTGATTACGGGCGAAGGTCCTGCCGCTACCCTTCCATACGCCTACAAGATATTGAGCTATTTCGTAAGCAAGGAAACAGTTGCAGCCTTGCAGGATGGCATGATGTATGATCATCTCATGGAGAGCAAGTAAGCCCTATAAACTATAAATTATAAACTATTAATTGGTATCACCGTGGATTACGTAATCATAGTAGCCGGAGGCAAGGGTCTCCGCATGGGAAGCGAGATTCCCAAACAATTTCTGCCAGTGGCAGGCAAACCTATCCTGATGCGCACCATCGAGCGCTTTCATGAGTACGACCCAGAGCTGAGCATCATCCTGGTTCTGCCAGAGAGCCAGCAGGCATACTGGCACCAACTCTGCGAGGAGTATCACTTCAACATCAAGCACCAGATAGCCAATGGCGGTGAAACCCGCTTCCATTCTTCCAAAAACGGACTGGCACTCATCCCAGACAACGAGGATGGCGTAGTGGGCATCCACGACGGCGTTCGCCCATTCGTATCTAAAGAGGTTATCGAGGAATGCTTCGAGACGGCACGCGAGGAATACGCTGCCATCCCTGTATATGCCGTGACAGATACCCTGCGCTACATCGACCAGCACGGAGGCGGCAAGAACGTGCTCCGCAGCGACTACCGTGTGGTGCAGACACCTCAGACCTTCGATATAGGACTGGCGAAACAGGCATTCAACCAGGAGTACAAGGAGCAGTTCACCGACGATGCATCGGTGGTAGAAAGCCTCGGCTGTCAGGTGGCAATGGTAGAGGGAAATAGAGAGAACATCAAGATTACCACCCCATTCGACATCAAGATTGCCGAAGCATTGCTCAACGAAAAATAAAATTATTAATTGTAAATTATAAATTATTAATTGTAAATTATATGAGTAGTATTCTAGATCAAGACATCAAGTTCCTGCCCAACGTGGGACCCAAGACGAAAGAGATACTGAGCAAAGAGCTTGGTATCAACTCTTATGGTGACTTGCTGGAATACTTCCCATATAAATACGTAGATCGTTCGAAGATATTCCACATCAGCGAGCTCACCCCCGACATGCCATACGTGCAGATTAAGGGAAAGATTCTGAGTTACGAGGAGAGAGACACGGGCAAGCGCAACAGCATGCTGGTGGCTCACTTCTCGGATGGCTACGGCGTGGCAGACCTCATCTGGTTCCGGGGCACCCAATACATTCTGAAGAACTTCAAGGTGGGCACCGAATACATCGTCTTCGGAAAACCATCGGTCTATGGAGGCCGCTTCCAGTTTACGCATCCCGACATGGATGATGCCAGCAAACTGCAGGTTACGGAGATGGGCATGCAACCCTTCTACGGCATGACCGAGATCATGAAAAAGCGTGGCTACTCTTCACGAAGCATCGAGAAGATAACCAAGAGTCTGGTGCGCATCCTCCCTCCCC
Source organism: uncultured Prevotella sp. (assembly GCA_900555035.1). GTDB lineage: Bacteria > Bacteroidota > Bacteroidia > Bacteroidales > Bacteroidaceae > Prevotella. Next base: position 4,081 of record USJX01000054.1, on the reverse strand, counting down.
TGCCCGAGACGCTGCCCGATTTCCTCATCAACCGTCTGCATCTCGTATCCCGTGATGCCGCCTTGCGCATGATTCATTATCCGCACTCGCATCAGGAGATGCAGAAGGCGCAGGTAAGACTGAAATTCGAGGAACTCTTCTATGTGCAGCTTAATATATTAAGGTACGCGAGCGACCAGCGCCGCAAATACCGCGGCTACGTATTCAATCGCATCGGCGACATCTTCAACGGCTTCTATGCCCACAACCTGCCCTTCGAACTGACGGGTGCCCAGAAAAGGGTGATGCACGAGATACGCGCCGACATGTGCAGCGGCAAGCAGATGAACCGTCTGCTGCAAGGCGACGTGGGCTCTGGCAAGACGCTCGTGGCGCTGATGACCATGCTCATAGCCCTGGACAACGGTTACCAGGCATGCCTCATGGCACCTACCGAGATTCTAGCCGAACAGCATCTGCAAACCATCCGTGAATTTCTGAAAGGGATGGACATCAGGGTGGAACTGCTGACGGGCATCGTGAAGGGCAAGAAACGCAAGGAGATTCTGGATGGTCTCGCCACCGGCGCCGTACAGATACTGATAGGTACGCATGCCGTGCTCGAAGACCCCGTGTCATTCTGCCGCCTGGGCATCGCCGTGATTGACGAGCAGCATCGCTTCGGTGTGGAGCAGCGTGCCCGATTATGGGCAAAGAGCGCCAATCCGCCTCATGTGCTGGTAATGACAGCCACCCCAATCCCGCGTACCCTCGCCATGACCATTTATGGAGACCTGGATGTGAGCGTGATAGACCAGTTGCCTCCAGGCAGAAAGCCCGTAAGAACCCTGCATAAGTTCGACAACCAGTTGACGAGTCTCTACCAGAGCATCCGTCGCCAGATAGAGTTGGGCAGACAGGTTTACATCGTCTTTCCGCTCATCAAGGAGAGTGAGAAGGTGGACCTGAAGAACCTGGAGGAAGGTTATGAGACGCTAAAGCAAGCCTTTCCTGAATTCAGCCTCAGCAAAATTCATGGCAAGATGAAATCTGCCGAGAAGGAAGAGGAGATGGAGCGCTTCGTGAAGGGCGAGACCCAGATACTCGTTGCCACCACCGTGATAGAAGTGGGCGTGAATGTGCCTAATGCTTCGGTGATGGTAATCCTCGACGCACAGCGCTTCGGTCTCTCGCAGCTTCACCAGCTCAGGGGACGAGTGGGACGTGGCAGCGACCAGAGCTACTGCATTCTGGTTACGAATTACAAGCTATCGGAAGAAACCCGCAAACGCATTGACATCATGTGTGATACGAATGACGGTTTCCAGATTGCCGAAGCCGACCTGAAGCTCCGTGGTCCTGGCGACCTTGAGGGAACGCAGCAGAGCGGCATGGCATTCGACCTGAAAATAGCGAATATAGCCAAGGATGGTCAGCTGGTTCAACTGGCGCGCACAGAAGCCCAGGCCATCATCGACAACGACCCTCTCTGCGAGAAGCCTCAGAACTCCATCTTATGGAATAGACTCAGAGAACTCAAGAAAACGAATATCAACTGGGCGGCAATCAGCTAGGAGAGTTTAGAGTTAAAAGTTTAGAGTTAAGAGTTTATAGTTATGAGTAATCATAAAGTTCAATGTTCAAAATTCAAAGTTCAAAGTAATGGATAGAAGACGAAAGCCAGCCATCAGGGAGCCTCGCCCCGACCTCACCATGGACGAGATGCGAACCTATCTGATGGAGTTAAAAGAGATAGAAAGCGTTACGGGCATCAGATACATCAAGCTGCACGTAACGGCAAAAATGATTATCGGAATCAGGGAGACATCGGGTAAAGAATTCACTATCAATCTCGATGATCTCTACCGTGCTTATCAGGAATGTCTCCGCTTTACAAGCCCAGAAGTGAAGAAATACATCTTCATGGGGCACTCACCCGCTGTGGCATTGCTCAGACTACTAACAAAAGTTAAAAGTTAACCAATCACGTTAAATATAAGGCAGTTGGCGTTAACAGCCTTGGTTGATTGGAATATTTTTGTTATATTTGCAACGTCTATATAACAAAACTGCACCTTAGGGTATTTACCCACGCAGTTTTTGCAGAATTTCTATTATGATTTTGCGCTTATTGACATCGACCTAAAAAGCAAATATAAAAAGTAGTATGAGTTTAAAAAAGCAAATAAAGAAGATTTCGGTCGTGGCGTTGTTGGCGTTAACAACTGTTCCGGTTTGCGGACAAGATCTGTTGGCAAGACAAGCACCAGTTGACCACCGTATGAAATCATTGGATACTCTTGCAGTATCACATTATCGATTGATGGAAGATAGAGAAAATCCTTCTGCTGAGTTGTACGAAGATTTCTCTAACAAGTATGCTCACAAGGCAACCGCATTGCCTGAGCGTTTTCGCATAGATCTCCGTCATTTCTGCATGCCAACATCTAGTCGTGTTGTGACAAGTAACTTCGGTTACCGTCCTAGTTTTGGCCGCCAACATAAAGGTATGGACATCAAGGTTTATATTGGCGACTCAATCCACGCTGCCTTCTCAGGCAAGGTTCGCATCGTAAGATATGACAGAGGTGGTTACGGAAAGTTCATCGTAATTCGTCACAACAATGGTTTGGAGACCATCTATGGTCACCTCTCTGCGCAGCTCGTTTCCGAGAATCAGGAAGTAAGAGCTGGAGAAGTGATTGGCTTGGGTGGCAATACAGGTAAAAGCACTGGTTCGCACCTCCATTTCGAGACCCGTCTCTGTGGTGTGGCATTGAACCCAGCCCTGTTCTTCGATTTCCGCAACCAGGATGTCACTGGCGATTTCTACGATTTCAAGCGTGACAGTTACGAGAGCGAGTATGCTGAGGCTAACGCTGCCCGTGGCAAGGTTGGCAACGGCGGTTACACCAGAGAGCAGGTTAACGGTGGCGAAGTGGGCAGATATTCTGCCAGTCCTTCTGGCGAAAAGCTTTACCACAAGGTTAAGTCAGGCGAGACGCTCACGAGCATCGCAGAGAAACGTGGCGTAAGCGTAGAAAAGATTTGCCGCCTCAACGGTTACAGAAAGGACAAGAAGCTTCTTCCTGGTCAGATTATCCGCTACTCTTAATCCGTATAGAATATAAAGACAGAAACTATCATAAATGAAAAAAGCTGGAGTTTATAGAGAACTCTAGCTTTTTTTATTTTACCTTATAGCCTTAGGCTTTCAACATATTCTGCAACAGCGTTCTTGCATTTTTATCGCCATACAGTTTTTCATTGGCCGATAGTTTTGCGTTTGAGACACTGGCAGGAGAAACATCCATCACATTTGCCATTTCAGAACTGGTGAAATGCAATCTTGTAAGCATTGCTACTCGCTGCTCTGTCAAGGTCAAATTCTTGCCAACATGATTATGACTGATTCTGTCAAAAAACAACGGGAAGTTCTCACCAACCATGATAGTCAACTTTCTCCAATGTTTATCAGTCGGGAAAGCATCACACTTGAAGCCCGCCCCTTTCTTCTTAAACTTTTTGTATATTTCATTGTCATCAATCATCACAGTCTTCTCAGAAGAGTTCATTCGCTGATACTTCTCTTTATATGCCTCCAATTCTCTTAAAGTCTTCAGATATCTATCATTCTGCACTTCAACTTCCTTCTTACTTTCACCTAATTGCAGCACACGCAACTGCAATTCTTCTTTGCTCCTTTCCAGTTCAGCCTGCTTACATCTTAGTCTTTTTCGATATTGCTTCCAACCATATAGGCACAAAGTTCCCATCAAAAACATTGCCAACATCAAGAGGAACAAGTTGCGCTCCATCCGTTCCTTGACCAATGCTTCATCAGCCATACGCTTTTGCATTTTCTGAAAATCATACATCTTAGAAGCCTGCATCAAAGCATTAGCCTGATTTGCATTCAGAATATCATCCATTCCCTGCTCACAAGAAGCCGCATATCTGGCTACCTGTTTCCAATCTTGCAGTTTGCAACATACTGCAAACAAGCCTCTGTTCGCCTCATAATGGAATCCAAAGCCATCCAGCTTCTTAACCCACATTGCAGCAGCCTTTGGTGAAAAACTTAAAGATTCCTAACGAAATC
>USJX01000053.1 GCA_900555035.1 uncultured Prevotella sp. | reverse complement strand
AGGTCTTTTCTTAAAGGCCTCGGCTACAACCTCAAATCTCAAATTAGCCATTCTTCTTTTATTATTTTTATAAGTTTGCGGGTGCAAAGTTACGAAATAATTGGCTAACTGCTACCATCTTGGACGTTTTTTTATGCATAATTCAAACTTTTCCGTCCTTTTTCATACAATATGTTGGCTAGAGATGGGAAAATACACATTTACAGGCTGCAGAAACGCTCGATAAACTTCTTGCGGAAGAAGCGTCCTACCTTTACATAATCGATGTTGTCGAACGGCGGATAGAAATGGCAGACATTGTCAACCACCTCTATCAGATAGTCCATATTGATGATGTATTTCTGGTTGATCTGCACAAACTGTGTGTCGAGCCCCGCCAGCGAATCGCTGTTCACATTGCGTTTCAGCCGGATAGGAGTAGGCACACCAGCTACTACCACCTCCCAGCTACGGCTGGTGTGATTATACTGGAACACGCCTATGTCGCGCTTATCCACCAACTTGAAGTCGGTGCTGTTGGTATAGAGCAGATACTTTTCTTCCTTCTGGTTTCTGATGGTCATGCCATTCTCATCGATGGTTACCCCTTTGTAGGCCGGAAAAATGCAATCAGTGCCTGCTTCCTCCAGTCGGGCCATGATGAGCGCCAGGTCTTTGTTGTCTATCGGCTTGAGCAGCACATCAAAAGCTTTCTTGCGGAAAGCCGGCAAGATGAACTTATCGTAAGCCGTGAACATCACCACGCGGCATTCACCATCGGTGAAGTCATCTATCCTATCCAGGAAGTCCAAGCCCGAGATATCAGGCAACTGTACATCGAGGAACAACACATCGGGACGATGCTTGTTAACCAGCGACAAGCCTTCCAAGCCATTCAAGGCGACACCAGCCACCTCAATCTTATAATTTCTCAGCAGACGGTCTTTCAAGTCAAGAGCCGCCTGCTTATCATCATCTACAATAACGATTTTCATACTCACATTACATTACACCTTATTATATATTATATAGATTGCCTCATCTGATAGATTACATCTTATATAGACAATTTCATCTTATCAGGAACGAGGAAGCCCGCTTCGCATCCCAGCACCTTGCCTCCATCATCATGAAGATTATGGATGAAGAACGACATCTTGCTGCGGTTTCGCTCGTTAATCATGGCGATGGTCTGGCTGAGCACCGTCAACCCTGTCCGCTTCCTGCCTGCGCTTCGGATATCGAAGCCCGGTCCGTTGTCGATAACGGAAATGGAGGTCATGCCCTCCTGCCTACGCTCTATCTTCACCTGGAGTCGCTTGCTGCCTTCCCATCCTCTCAATCCGTGAACCAGGGCGTTTTCTACCAGTATCTGTACAAACATGGAAGGGATGCGCACCTTGTCGAGGTCGATGCCAGGAGCCACATCAAGCTTGAACTCCATATTCTCATCTACCAAAGGTCTCTCTACCTCTACATACTGCTTCACAAACTCCAGTTCTTCGGCAAGGCTCACATCCAGGCGGCACGACATATCGAGATTGGCACGTATCAGTTTTGACAAGCGCATCAGTTCATCAGCCTCCTCACTGCCGGAATGCACAATCTTATTATTAAGCACGTTGAAGACGAAATGAGGCGAAATGCGGTTGCGCACCGACTCCATCTTGAGCTGCATCATTCTCAGTTTGTTGGTTTCCAAGCGGCGACGGTTCTGTATGGTCTTCATGATGAAGAACATTACCACGAGCAAGACAACGGCCAAAGCAGCAGTGGCAAACATCTTGGTTTCCTGCAGTTCTGCATTCTTATGCTCCATCTGCAAATCGTGGTGCAGCTTGAGGGTATCCTGCGTAAAGCGCTCCATCACTTCGGAAGCACGCATGTTGGTACGGCGATGCTCCAGAGAATCGTTCTGGCGAACATCATCCCGCAGATTCTCGTATGCCAGGCGATAGTCTCCCCGTGCCTTATAGTACAACCTGAGATAATGATTGCGTATCTGACGCATGGTGAAAGGCATCTGAGACATATTCTGCTCCGAATCAAGAATACGGGTAACTGCCTGGAAGTCATGACGCTTTACAGCCAATCCTATTCGGATGGTATTGCAGTAATAAGTGGCCACACCATCTGCATTCTTGCGCATATACGGCTCCACCTCGTCAAGATACTTCTCCGACTCAGCCAACTGATCCAGATTAAGATACACATCAGCCATATTGAGCTTACAGAGATACATATCGAAGGCTTCTGCCTTGCCACGTTTTTCGAGCAAGTCCTTCAAGCGCAAAAACAATCGTAGGGAATTCTTATAGTCCTTAGAGTAATAATAATAATTTCCGTAGTTATTCAGATAATAGGCTTGCATCGCCACAGACATCTGGTTAAAATACTTCTCTGTCTGCTGGTAATACTTAAGCGATGTATCGAAGTCGTTGAGCTGCAGATAGATGGTTGCCAGACCCAGATAGAGGGTGATGTTCTCCTTCTTAGGCAAATCGAGCGAATCGACCAGGAACAGGGCACGGCGATACCACGATGCAGCTTCAGGCAACTGGTTCTCGAAGAGATAGGCATCTCCCAGATTGGCACACACCATAGGTGTCTGGTCCTTGGCATCACTGGCCAACGACAGGCGATAGGTTTCCTGATAAAGTGCCAGTGCCTCCTCACCCTTCTTGTGGAAGTTATGATAGTTGGCTGCCTGCGTATTGTAGGCAAAGGCGAGCAGACTGTTTCTGCGAGGTGACTCCGGCTGCTTCTTGGCAAACTGCACCACCTTATCTATATAAGGGACCATGGAATCGGGAGTAGCCGACAGGCAGAAATACTTGCCCATACGAGCATAATACTCGTAAAAGGCGAAGCTATCTTCAGCCGCCTTCAATCCCTGTTCTACCATCTTGCGAGCCTGGGGTGACTGGGCAGCAATGGAATCATCCACCTTCTGCAAGGCACCCCGATACTCATCGGTGTCTGTAGAGCCAGCCGGCCGCTGGCACGCAACAACGCAAAGTACTCCTATCACAAAACAGGAGCACTTTACGGCTACACGATATATCATTTGATTTATTTTCATCTTGGTAGGTTTCAGCTTATCATTATTGTTCATAACTAAACCAGGTCTTCCGCATATCGGAAGACCTGTTGCTCACATTTTATTGCTTCTTGCTATTACTTCTTGCTATTACTTTTTGTTATTGCTTCTTGCTATCGTCCCACTCAAACTGATAGTCGATGCCATTAATCTTCACCTTCACGAAGAGATCAACTCCCTTGCGGTCGTCGGTATAGATATAGCCATAGATTACCTCACCAGGGTGAATGGTGGTACGCTCCAGATAGCCCAAATCTGTTGGCTCCTTATCAGCATACTTCATGTGTGTGCTGTCGTCCAACTTGCGCATACGGCAGATGCGAGCCTGGAAATCCTTCACGGTGTTGGAAGAGTTAGAGAACTGGGCACCCAGGTTGGTGTTTACATTGCCACTGCGAGAAGCAGGCATCATCGAAGTACGGCGCACGTATTTCAAGATCTTGTCGTTATATTCTTCTGCTGAAATCTTTTCGAAATCTCTGCGCTTGTCCTTCTTCACTGAGTAGATTTCAATCTGATTTGGATCGAGGTCGAGATTGATCATACTCTTGTTGACAATGAACAGACCAATCTGGCGATAACCGCCGATATCGGCAACCATGGTGTTGCTGGCACCCACGATAAGACCATTCTTGTTGTAATATGGCCATGCCACACCATTCTTATACTCAGTTACGACCTCTGAAGGAGATGGAGTTTCAAGCACAGGCTGCTTGTCGGCGAGCGAATACTTAGAATAGTTACCATCAATATCGATCACTACATAGTAGCCATCAGGCTGGTCGGCAACGTATGGAGTGAGGGTACAGATCTTTCCATCCTCAGAGAACGAAGCAGAAAGACCATCACGGCGACCTTCGCTCATCAGGAAGTGCTTGTTGATGTTACCATTATTAAAATAGATGGAATATTCACCATTCAACTTGCCATCCACGAAGTTCTTCTTCTCTTCCACATTGCCATCCTTATAGTAAGAAACGAAGGTATCGGTAAACTTACTGTTGGCATCATCATTCTTGTCGAGTTCCAGGAAGCTACCCTCGCTCTGCAAGGTACCATCAATATAATAGGTCTTGAATTCCTTAGCCATGGCAGGATTCACCGGATACAAGGCATAGCGATAATAGCTGGCAAAAGCCTTGTTGGTAATCACCTTCCAGTTCTTGTTATAGTAAATGGTATCCACACGGTCCTGAGGAACTACAGAAGCAGGCGGTGGCAGCAACGAAGTCCCACTCTTTGCCTTGGCAGCAGGAGTTGCAGACGGAACTGTTGCTGGAGTTGCAGGAGCCGCTGCTGTTGCTGGAGTTGCTGTTGTTGCTGGAGTTGCTGTTGTTGCAGGAGCCACTGGAGTTGCAGGAGCTGCCGTAGTTGCAGGCGCAGCAGGAGCTGGAGTCGCAGCCGGCGCAGCTGCTGGAGCTACGGTCTGAGAATCCACAGGCAAAGCCGCCTCCTTTGGCTTGGCAGCAGGCTTCTTGTTTTTTTTAACGACGGTACGGTTCGTAGCTGGGCGCTTGCGCACATTACGTTTACTCTGTGCCATCGCCTGAGATGTACACAACACAGCCAAAACCATCAAGATAAGACTTCTAAATCTCATATCACTTTCTATTTTAATTCAATTATTTTATACTTAACTCTTTACGAGTGCAAATTTAATAAAAAAAGTAGAAAGGGCAAACATTTCTATATGATTTTCCTAAAATAGTAGAAAAAAATGGCAAAAAACAAAGGTTTTACATATAAAAAAGAGGATGTGCCGTGAATTTATGACACACCCTCTATCTCTTTTAGAATCGATATACTACGAAGCTGTTTGGCTTCATCTTTACATTCAATACATTACCGTTTGCCTGAGCATCTGATACCACAGGAACCACTACGTTCTTGTTGTCAATCTTGTTCTCTGCCAGGATATTGTCGGCATGCAAAACGGTTACCTTACCTGGGTTCAACTTCTTGACACCGTTGAAGGTCACGTTGATTTCCTTTGCCTCGTTAGAGGTGTTGGCAATCTTCACGATGTAGCTCTTGGTTGCCTTGTCGAAACAAGCACTGGCATAGAGACCATTCTCGCCAGCCACAGCCTTGCCGTTCTCGGTAAGCTTCAACACGTTGGTACCCTTGTTCTTGCCGTAGAGCTGCTGAACATAGTAGTTGGCAGAACGTACTGAGGTCAAGTTATCGAACCAGATGAGGTCTGGACGCCACTGCCATCCCTCTACGTGGGCGAAGAGAGGTGCATAAGTAGCCTGATAAACCACATCGGCATTGCGCTCAAGACCCGTCATGAAGGCAGCCTCAGAAAGCGCAGCCTCCCATGAGTTAGGATCGTTCTTGGCATGGGCAGCATACTCACCTGCGAATACCTTAGGACCCTTGCGGTCGTACTTGTCGTAACGGCTGGCATTGCTGCGGAACCACTCTGGGCTCTTGTAGTAATGCTCATCTACCATATCTACACCCAACTTGCGCATCTGCTCCCAACCGTAGTCGAAATCCTTGCCATCGGCAGAAGGGCCTGATGAACCGCAAATCTTAATCTTTGGATACTTGGCACGAATCTGCTCCATGAACTTCTGCAAGCGCTCTGGATACATAGGCCCCCACTGCTCGTTACCGATACCTATCTGCTTCAGGTTGAATGGTGCTGGATGACCCATGTCGGCACGGAGCTTACCCCACTTAGAGGTAACAGGACCATTGGCAAACTCGATGAGGTCGAGTGCATCGTCGATATAGCTCTGCAAATCATCCATGGCTACGTGGGCATTCTTGTCATCATCTCTGTTCTGATACTGGCAAGCCAGACCTACTGAAAGAATTGGCAATGGCTCTGCACCAATCTTCTCAGAAAGGAGGAAGTACTCGTAGAAGCCCAAGCCCAATGTCTGATAGTAGTTAGGGAAGAGGCGATGTGGGAAGGTATCTCTCCAGCGGTTCTCGTTCAAAGGACGGTTTTCTGGAGCACCCACGCTGTTCTTCCACTCATAACGGGTGTCGAGGTCGGTACCCTCTACGATACATCCGCCAGGGAAGCGGAAGATACCTGGCTTCAAGTCGGCCAAATCCTGTACGAGGTCGGCACGAAGACCATTCCAGTTGTCTGATGGGAAGAGAGAGATGTGGTCGAGATCTACGCTCTCTGAACCTTTTTCCAGATAAACACGCATCAAACCCTTGGCATCTGTCTGAGGAGAAGTCAGCGAAGCGGTATGCTTCTGCCATTTATTATTGGTAATGGTGATGCTCTTCTTGGCAATGACATCATTCTTAGAGTTAACCAACTCTACGCGAATCTTAGCCTGCTTGCCATCGATGAGATGAAGACGACCATATACAGAAAAATCGTACTTCATATCCTTCTTCAAACCCATGCCGAAGAAACCGCGGTTCTCAAGACCGGTCTGCTTTTCGCGAGCACCTGCGCTCTCCAAAGTTACATAGTGAGGATTGTGCTCAAAGGCTGGTCGCACATCGCTGAGGGTTACATTACCAAATGTATTCCATCCCATCAGGCGCTGTGGGAACTCGAAGGAACGGTTCTCTACCATCTCGGCATAAAGACCGCCATCGGCTCCGAAGTTGATATCCTCGAAGAAGATACCATACATGGTTGGCTGAATTTCTACTCCAGGCTTGTTGGCCTGAACTGTAAACTGATGCTGAGCGAAGGCTCCGAGAGAAGACATCGCCATCAGCACGGCTGCAAAAATCTTAGCTTTTCTCATATTTGTTCGTTATTGATGTTTTTTAGGTTGAAACTATTTCCTAATTGATAATACGGTTGTACACCTTAAATTATGTTTGCAAAGATACAAAAAATCCGCCCCAAATGGGGTGGATTTTTCGTTTAAATATCTTGGACTTTTGTCCAAATCCCTGTTTTTCTACTATTTTGTCTGAGGAATAAGCACAAAGTTGAAGGTCTTGTTGCCATAATGAACGCGATACTTCTCCAATGGCCAAGCACCCCATGAGTTTTCTCCACCTACACCCATGTGAGCTGCATCAAGGAAAAGGTTGGTGAACTTAGACTTCTTCAAGTCGAAGCTGTGGCGCTGTTCCTTCTCATCGCCATCATCAAGTTCCTCGGTGTCGAAATGGAGGGCACTCGCATAGAATGGTGCACAGCTCTTTACCTGCAAGCCCAAACCTGTGGCATCGGTCTGCTTCCACCAGCGGATGTCGCTCTTGGTTCCACTCTCCTGTGGACGGATGTATGGGAAGTACTGGTTGTCGGCTTCATCATTGTAGATGGCAATACGCATACAATCCTTGCGGTCGGAGTAGTTCTCGATAGGACCACGACCATAGTAGGTACTCTTCTCCATGCTGTATGGCATCTGCAGCAGCATACCGAAGCGGAACATATCGCTCACCTTGGCACCTTCTGTTGCCTTGAAGTCTTCTGTTACCTTCACTGCACCTGTATTGGCAAATACGAGGTATGTGATGTCCATCTGTCCCTGAACCTCAGGCATATCGAATGATGTGACGATGGTTACGGTGTTAGCCTTCTTATCCTTCTTCACGTCAATATTCTTCAGGTTCATCTGTGGGTTCTTCCAAACCTTGAACTTCTTCTGCAAGTTGGCACCCATATCGTTATCGGTAGGAGCACGCCAGAAGTTTGGCTTCAGGGTACCGCCCTCGCCGAGCATTGACTTGCCATTATAAGCATACTCAGAGATAAGACCGGTGGTACGGTCGAGCTTGAAGGTGAGGTTTGGAGTGGTAACAGCTACCACGTTGTCTTTCTTGGCTGCAAGCTTCATCTTCTTCTTGCCATGACCCTCAGCCAGCATCTTGCTGCAGTCACCCTTGCAAGCCTGCTTGGTAACCACAGGTAACTGTGCATAAGCAACAATCTGGCCAGCAGTCATCAATGGCTCTGAATTCTTCAGACGGAAGTCAATGTTGAGGAATACCTCCTTGCCGGTAATCTTACTTCTATCGTAAGGGATAGTGTAAGTTCTGGTCTGCTGTGCAGGAACATCGAGGTCGGCGATAGTACCATTCTGAGTCTCTACGCCATCCTCTTCCAGGCTCCAAGCCAAGGCATAATTGCTCAAATCACGGAAGAAGTTCTCATTATATACATTCACCTGTCCTGTTTCAGCACTTACCATCTTTGCCCAGATATTCTGATACTGATAAGCTACCTCGTAAGCATGAGGGTTAAGCTGACGGTCTGGACCGATGATACCATTACAGTTGAAGTTATTATCGCTAGGATCATACTTATTGTAATCACCACCGTATGTATATTCAATCTTGCGGAGTTCCTCGTTGTTCAGTCTGTAAGGCAAGATGCTCATTGGCTTCACAATCTTGCGGTGCAATGCCTGGTCAACGAAATCCCAGTCGAAACCACCCTGGAAGATAGGATACTTGCGTACCAGATCCCAATAATCGCTCAGGTTACCACCCGAGTTACCCATGGTATGGTTGTACTCACACTGGATGAGAGGCATCGGACTGTTAGGATCCTTGGCATACTTCTCGCAGGCACTTACAGGATAATACATTGGGCAGAAGATATCGGTACCCTCGCCACGGCGAGCCTGCTCATACTGAACAGGACGGGTCTTGTCCTGGCTCTTTACCCACTTGTATGCCTGAATGAAGTTGTCGCCCATCACGGTCTCGTTACCCAAACTCCATGTAATGATAGATGGATGGTTGAAGAACATAGACACATTGTGCTGGTTGCGCTGCAGAATCTGCTTGGCAAACTCAGGCTTCTTGGCTGCAGCATCATCGCCATACTGGAAACCATGACTCTCCTGGTTAGCCTCGGCAACCACATAGAGGCCATACTTGTCGCAGAGGTCGTACCAGCGTGGATCGTCTGGATAGTGGCAGGTACGAACGGCATTGATGTTCAGGCGCTTCATCATCATGATGTCCTGAATCATGCGCTGCTCGCTTACGTTGTAACCAGCATCCGGGTCAATCTCATGACGGTTGGCACCCTTCAGGAGAACAGGCTGTCCGTTTACCAAAAGCTGCTTGTTCTTGATTTCCACCTTACGGAAGCCCACCTTTACCTGGATAATCTCATAAGGTGCATACTGGCCGCCATTCTGGATAGGAGATACTACCAGGGTATAGAGGTTAGGAGTCTCAGCACTCCACTTGCGAACGTTCTTCACACGGAGCTGATACTTAGCCACACCATTTTTCACGTTATCTGTACCTGTTACGATAACCTCCTTGCCATCTGGATCGTAAAGGCCGAAGTAAGCCAAGGTGTTGCCCTGCAACTTTGCTGTAATGTTGAGCGCACCATCCTTATAGTTGTTCTTCAGTTCTGTCTCTACACGGACATCGAGCAGACGATGATCCTTAGAGCGGGCATAGAGATAGTTCTCACGAGCCGGACCGCTCAAGCGCCAGAAGTCCTGGTCCTCACACCAGGAACCATCGCACCAGCGGAATGTCTGGAAGGCGATGAGGTTCTTACCCTTCTTCAGATAAGGAGTGATATCAAATTCAGCGGCTACCTTGCTATCCTCTGCGTAACCGGCAAACTTCCCGTTTACATAAAGATAGATGTTAGAGGTTACGCTACCAAAGTGAGCGATAACTCGCTTTCCATCCCAATTAGACGGGATATTGATTTCACGACGGTAAGAACCCACGTGATTGTCCTTGGTAGGCACTGCAGGTGGCTGCTGGTCGAAGTGACCACGCCATCCGAAACCCACGTTTACATACTCTGGCTGACCATAACCCAACATCTCCCAGTTGCCTGGCATCTGGATATTCTTCCACTTTGAATCGTCAAGGTCAGTCTTGTAGAAGTCGGTAGGACGCTGATCAGCGTTGGCTACCCAGTTGAACTTCCATGTGCCGTCGAGCGACATGTAGTTCATACTCTGCTTCTTGTCAAGATACTCAGCACCCGTTCCAGGAAAATCATTAGGATCGTAGGCGAAATGCAAGGTGTGCAAAGGCAAACGATTGATTTCATTCACTTGAAGGTCGTGCCATTCTGTGAAAGTAGGCTGCTGGATGGCTACCGTTTTATTTAACGGCTTAATGGCGGCCTTCGGTTTCTTAGCACCAAAAGCCACCATTGCCAAGCCTGCCATACTTAATGTAACGAACAGTCTTTTATTCATGTCTTGTTATTTTGAGTTTAGATATTTATCATATTCACAAGCGGTGAGAAGCATGGCTCCCACACCGAAGTTGGCCTGAGAGTTGGCATCCACGGTCTGTCCTGGAATGGCTCTCTCGCCGATAGGCTGCACATAGCCCACCTTGCCGTCTGCCTGTACGGCAGTCTCAGTGAGGTAAGTCCAGGCACGGTCTATCACCTTTTTATATTCTTTCTGGTTGAGATAACCATTGTTTACGCCCCAAAGCATACCGTAGGTAAAGAAGGCCGTACCGCTGGTCTCTGGTCCTGGAGCATGCTCAGGATCCATCATAGAGCGGGTCCAGTAGCCCTCTGGCTGCTGAATCTCAGCCACAGCCTTAGCCAACTTCTGGAACTTATCTACAAAGAACTGATAGTGCTTGTAGTCCTTTGGCATATCCTGCAGCACCTTAGCCAAGCCTGCGAGAACCCAGCCATCACCACGTGCCCAGAAATCTTTCTTTCCGTTGGCACTCTTGTGCTTTGGATAAACGTACTTGCCATCACGGAAGTAGAGATTAGTCTCCTTGTCGAGCATAATCTCATCGGTAGTGAGGAGGTTGTCGTAAAGCTTGTCGAGATACTTGGTATCACCGGTCAGCTTATACATCTTGGTCATCACTGGCATCACCATGTAGAGGGCATCGCTCCACCACCAGTAGTCTGTTGGCTGAGAATAAGCCTCATAGTGCATCACTTCCTTGGCACGCTTCACCATGTATTCTGATGCAGCGGCATTGCCCTTGGCTGCCTCGATGTTATAGAGGTCGATGTAAGTCTGGAAGCAGATCTGCCAGTCGCCGAAGAGCACGTGCTGCTTGCCCTCGCCGTATGGCTTGTACTTCCACTTGGCTGGGTTAGCCTCTGTGGCACCACTCCAGTCGTTGTGTTCTGCCCAACGAATGGAGTAATCGAGCATCTTCTGGTCCTTCAGCATCTTATATACCTCCATATTGCCGGTATGATAAGCGGCATTATCCCAGAAGGCACGAACCTCAGGCTTGTTGTTAGCCTGCCAGTAGTTATTCACCTTTGTGATGAGTGCCACCACCTGATCGTGGTCCCACTTTTTGGAAGCCTTCACTTCCTTCTTGTTTGCTTTCTTGACCTTAGCGGTCTTCTTGGCTGGCTGTGCTGCATTCAGAGGCAAAGCCAGGGCTGCAGCCGCCAGCATCATCAATATCTTGCGCATAACAATCTATAAACTCTTAACTATAAACTCTTAACTAAAAAAATTACCACTTGTCCTTGGTAACAATCTCATCCTTCCACTGGTGATCCTTAGGGAACTGCTGATTGTTCCATGCCTTCACCTGGGTCCAAGGCTGTGCTGCATCGGTCCAGAATGGATGGTCGGCAGGCAAACCGAGAGGCATGAAGGCAAGGGTAGTCATATAGAGCGAACCGTTGTTGGTGTACCAGTCGGCAACGTTCTTCTGGCTGTTTCCGCAGAAACCGATAGAGAGATAACCCTTCTCATTGAAGTTGTTCTCCTGGTCGAACATGCGATGGAGCACCTTGGTCAACGCTGCACGCACCTGACCATTGCTCAAATCCTTAGGCAACTTCTGATACCATGCCATCAAGGCAAGCGGCTGCATGGTTGCCATACGGTAAGGAATACTTCTTCCGAATGCAGGGAAAGTACCCTCTGGCGAAATGAATCTTTCGAGAATGATGCTGTACTTCTGGCAGCGCTTCAGTTCTCGGTCGTAGTACTTCTGATAGTCAAGACGGGAATTCACCTTGGCATCTACCATAGCCTGCAGTGTTTCCAGATACATAGGATGGAATACATAGCTGCTGTAGTAATCGAAGGCGAATACGGGACCATCGGCATACCAGCCATCACCCACATACCACTCTTCTACCTTGCGGCAAGCTGAGTTAACGCGATATTCATCGAAATCGCCACCCGCCTTTGCCATGAAGCTCTCGATGGTTGAAGAGAAGAGAAGCCAGTTGGTGTAAGGAGGGTCGATGTGGCGGAGCTTGGCAAACTCTGCCAGATAGCGCTTCTTGGTTACCTCATCGAGAGGTTTCCAGAGAGTATCGTATGCACGGAGGAAACTCTCGGCGATGTAAGCGGCATCTACCAGATTCTGACCACCGATACCCCAGCAGAGATAGTCTGGATTCTGAGGGTCAACGGCATTCTTGTAGGAAGCCAAGGCCCATTCGCGGAGCTGCTTGCGCTGCTTGCCCTCGGCTGTAGCATCATCCGGAAGGGTGAGCCAAGGAGCCACACCTGCCATCAGTCTGCCGAAGCACTCCATATAGAGCACCTTCTTGTTGCGGTTGTCGAAGCTAGGACTGAACTCAGTCTGCATATTCTTCTGTAACTCGCCCTTAGCCATGTTTTCGAGCACTGGCTGAGCCATCTTGTAGGCCAGCGAGCACCAATATTGGCGGTCGCTCTGCTGCATTACTTTCTTCTTGGCATTTACTCCCATGAAAGGAACCACAGCCAAGACTACCATGATGATCGTTCTATATATATAATTCATAGATAGTTGTTGTTTGTTGTTTAATGTTTATTGTTTTGTTTGTTCTGTTTACATTTGGTGGCATATAGATGCCAACATTTAATGAGTGCTTGCAAATATTTTGCAAATATAATCAAAAATAGTTAGAAACAAGCAGAGCGACCGTATTTTTTATTGTTTTTTCAACACTGGAGCACCATTTTCCCAAGAAATAGGCACCCAGAGATGACGACTGTCACTTAATTGCTTTGGATTCCAGATATCTGCCATGAACACATAGTCGGCACCCTGGAACATCTTCTTCTGTGCGGCAGTTTCCACCTTATAGATAAAGGTACCCTGTCCACCGAAGGTTTTGTTGGCCCCCTCGCCGCGGCAAGGGTTTGCCAACTGTTCCCAAGGACCATAGATATTCTTCGCCTTGAATAAACGGGCAGCGTTAGGTGCCCATCCTGTACATCCGCTGGCAATCATCCAGTAGATGCCATCCTGCTTGAAAATAGTTGGTGCCTCGTTCTGGCCACCAGCCGCAACACGAACATAGCTTCCGTTGTGCTGCATGTAGTCATCCGTTAATTGTGCGATTTGGAGCGTTAAGTTATCCTCTGATGAATAGATGTGGTATGCTTTACCATCATCATCGATGAAAATTGTCATGTCTCTCGACATCTGTCCTCCCTCAAAGTCTCTCATCCAGAACATGCCGCGCTCTATCTGCTTGCGCCATTCTGGAGTCCACCAAGCCTTCAGTTCCGGGAAGAGAAGCTGGTGCTTGAGGTCGGTGGTATCTGGTTTTGAGAATCCCACAGGATAGATTCCTGGATTCACTCTACCTGAGCGAATGAACTTGAAAGGTCCGAAAGGAGTATCGCTGGTTGCCACGCCATAGCGGGCAGCACCATAGCCCCTACCCTTCAATTCGAGATGGAACCACATTACGAACTTCTTGGTCTTCTGATTGTAGAGGACCTTAGGGCGCTCGATGATGCAACCACCTTCGATATCGCTGCCTGGCTCATCTGTTACAGGAAGTACCAAGCCATGATTGGTCCATTTCTTGAGATCCTTCGAGGTGAAGCAGCTTACGCCCAGTGAACTGTAAGGCTTGCCATCAGCCGAACGGCTCTCGCCATACCAATAGTAGGTACCTTTGTAATTGAAGATGTTGCCACCATGCGCATTGATATGCTTGCCGGTATTGTCTTTCCATACACCGCCGTCCATCGGAGCTTGAGCCAATGAAGGCAGACAAGACAGCATCCACAACATCAGTAATGTGAATAGTTTATTCATTTGCGTTGAAGTTTATTTATTAAGTTTGTAATATTCTAACTGTTCGTTGCTGGGTGCAAAATTAGAGAATTAAGCCTACTTTATAGGGCAGATTTCGGTAAAATAAGGATTCAAATCGTTAAAAACTGCATTTTAGGCACTTTTTTGGCAGATTCTTTATACCTTTGCAATGAATTTTGGAATTTAACTAACAATAAATAATAGACATGAAATCTGCCATATTACGCATCCTCGTCTGTCTGATATGCTTTGCCTCCCAGGTGAAAGCACAGAACTTTCCATACCGTTACCTCCCGCCTATCCCCATTGCACCCACCGAAGAGGTGAGCTGCATGTTCTTTGCCAGCAACGGCATCATGTGGGTGGGCACCAATGCCGGTGTGAAATCCTACGACGGATACGTGGTCAAAACCTATAAGTCGAGTGCCTACCAGCCAGGCATCCTGCCCAACAATACCATCCGCTCCATAGCCGAAGACCACCAGAACAACCTCTGGCTGGGTACGAGAAACGGATTGGTGAGGATGAACAAGCGTACCGGAAAATTCAAGAGTTTCTTCCTGCCCGAAGAATCCCAACGCATCATCTATACCCTCTACGTAAGCAAAGACGGAACGCTGTGGGTAGGAACCGACGGCGGACTCTCATATTTCAATCCAAAGACGGAGCGTTTCCATACATACACCCCCCAGAACACATGGCTTATTGATGAAAACGGACACAAGCAGAAGATTTCCAGATACAGCGTGAAAGCCATCGTTGAAGACCAGAACGGCGACCTCCTCATCGGCACCTGGTCATCGGGACTCATGCGATTCAAGCGCAAGACCCATACCATGTATTGCTATCCCAAGCTCAACGCCACCAACTCTGCCTACTCGCTCTTCTTCGACAAGTACCATCGTCTATGGGTGGGAACCTGGGGCTATGGCGTGGTGCGACTGGACAATCCGGGCAATGTGAAGCAGCCTGGAGCACACCAGTACCCTTACAGCGCCAACCATTTTGATACCTTTTACAAGATTGTGCACGACCCGGTGACCCGAACACTCTGGGCATGCACCCGAGAAGGTGTGTGCTATCTGGAAGAAGATATTCCTAACGCAGAGTGGAAGGGATACAACTCCATCGGCAATAATCCACTCAACTTCAACAACGATATCGCCACCGACGGACAGGGCAACATATGGCTCTGCACGCAGAACAATGGTATCCTACAAGTAAATACCCAGCCTTCGATGTTCAAGCTGTGGAATCTTGACAAAAGCCACACCCAGCTCACCATCAACTACATATATTCCATCCTTACCACCGATGGCGAGAATTTCTGGCTGGGACTGAACCCATACGGCATCGCCCTGCACAACCGCAAGACCTGCAAGACTCTCTTCAACCACGAAATACCGGGCCTCGCCAATATCCAGCAGAGAGCACTCACCACCAGCATATCGGATATAGCCAAAAGAAGCAACGGGGAAATCTGGTTTGCCACCAACAGCTATGGTGTCATCGTCAAGCCTGCCGCCGGAAAGCCAGCCTTCCTGCTGACACACGAAACTCATCCATCTATCATACAGGATAATTTCGTAAATACCATCTTCGAATCAGGCGATAAAGTCATGTGGATAGGGCAGCGCAACGGCCTGAGCATCGTGTATTCCAGCAACCAGGGCACTGCAATTACCATGAAGGAGGGAAAGAAAGACTTCACTTCGTGCGACATCCGCCATATCTCGCAAGACAAGGAGGGAAACATCTGGCTTGCCACCGACAACGAGGGTATCATCCGCATATCGGGCAACGTCAGCAACCCGAAGTCTCTAAGATTCAAGCAGTATAGTCCTGCACAGCAGAATTTCGACATCGAAGATGCCACCGCCTGCCTGGAAGATTCAAGGGGAAGACTCTGGGCTATCTCCAACAGCGGCGGACTCTTCCTATATAATAAGGTAAAAGACAAGTTTGAGCCGAAGAACCAGGAATATCATCTGTCCGGCGACCGCATGCTCACCATCAAGGAAGATGAGAATGGAAACCTCTGGCTCACCACCGACTATGCCCTCGTCAACATCGTCTGGGGCAAGGACAGCAAGAAACCGCAAGACATCATCTATTTCACCAACGAAGATGGCCTGGGCAATGTGCTCTTCGTACCCAACACGGCTTGCCAGTATGGCAAAGAACTCTTCTTCGGAAGCCGAACCAGCTTCTTCTCGTTCGTGCCGTCGATGAAGCCGCAACTGGGCAAGAACAGAAAAGCCAAACTGGTGGTTACCGACGTCATTGTTGACGGCCAGCCTTTCGCCAAGCTCGATTCTGCCGAAAAGGCCGATATCTCGAAAGAGATGCCTGCCTATACCCGCCAGCTCATCATTCCGGCTGGAGTGAAGAAATTCAACGTGGAGTTCGCACTCCTCACCTACGGCAATACCGAGAAGAATGTATATGCCTACCAGCTGGAGGGGTATGACGACGACTGGCAGTATTGCGACAAGGGGGTACACAAGGCAGCCTTCCAGAACCTGAGTTCAGGAACTTACTATCTGAAAATCAAGGCTACCGACGGCTACGGCAAATGGCAGGAGCTGCCATATACCATCACCATCCTGGTGTTGCCGCCATGGTATGCATCCAGACTCGCCTTCATGCTCTACATCCTGATACTGATTGGCGGCATCTTTGCCATGGCAAGATGGTATAAAGACCGCGTGAAGACCCGAAACAGTCTGCAGATGGGCGTCATCCTTACCAACATCACCCACGAGCTGCTCACCCCGCTCACCGTGATTTCTGCTACCATCTACAAGCTCAAGGAGGTGGCGCCACAATATGAAGAAGACTATCTCGTGATGGACAGCAACATCAACCGCACCACCCGACTGCTGCGCCAGATTCTGGAAGTAAGAAAGTCGCAGGCAGGTCAGCTGCATCTGCTCGTAAGCAAAGGCAATCTGACTTCGTTCATAGAAGATGCATGCGAGAATATCCGTCCGATGGCTGAGCATCAGAAGGTTACCTTATCTCTTGAAAAGCCGAGGGGAGATGGAATGGCATGGTTTGATGCCGACAAGCTGGATAAGATTATCTACAACCTCATCTCCAACGCCATTAAATATAATAAGGTGGGAGGCAAGATAGATGTATCGCTCAGCTTCGACAAGGAGCAGGCCATCATCCGCATCTCAGACAATGGTATCGGCATGTCGGAAGAGAAAATGAAGCATCTCTACACCCGCTTCTTCGACGGTGACTACCGCAAGCAGAACCAGCCGGGCACAGGCATCGGCCTTGCCCTGACCCACGACCTGGTGAAACTGCACCATGGCGACATCCGCTGCGAAAGCGAGGAAGGCAAGGGAACTACTTTCACCCTCACCCTGCCTATCAAGAAGGGAGCGTATGCTCCTGCCGAAATAGATTTGTCGGATAAGGGCAAGGCGATAGATAAGGAGGCCATCCGACAGGCAAGCCAGGAAACGAGATTTGATACACAGGGGGAAACTGACGACAAGCCGAAGCTGGAGCCGGTGCGCCCGAGCCACCTCATCAGAAAGAACATGAGCAAGATTCTCGTGGTAGAAGACAATGAGGAACTACTTGTCCTGATGCAGCAGGTTTTGAGCAAGAGCTATCACGTGTTTACGGCAAAGAACGGAAAGCAGGCAATGAACACCATCATGAAGGAGAAACTAGACCTCGTGGTGAGCGACGTGATGATGCCGATTATGGATGGCATCGAACTGACCAAGCTGCTGAAAGAAGACAAGCGCTTCTGGCAGTTGCCTGTTATCCTGCTCACCGCCAAGAACAAGGAGGAGGACAAGACGGAGGCATACACCATAGGTGCCGATGCCTACATCACCAAGCCATTCAAGTTTGAGGAGCTGGAGGTACGCATCAATGCCCTGCTTGCCAACCGCAAGAAGCTGATAGAAAAGATAGAGTCCGTGGTTTCGCTACAGACGAAAGAAGAGGCTGATGCCCAGCCTAAGGTTCACCTGAGCGACCCCGACCAGGAATTCGTAACCCGTGCCACGGAGATGGTGATGAAGCATCTGGGAGATGCCGACTACGACCGCGAATCCTTCGCCAAGGATATGGCGATGGGCGAATCTACCTTATATAACAAGGTGAAAGCCACCACTGGGCAGACGGTCATCGCCTTCATCACGACAATCAGGATGAAGGAGGCTCGCCGCATCATGCAGTCGAACCCTAACATTCTGATTAGCGATGTAGCCACCCAGGTAGGTTTCAACACGCCGAAGTATTTCTCGAAATGCTTCAAGAAGGAGTTCGGCATCTTCCCGAAGGAGTATGCCGAGGAGCTGAAAAAGGGTTAATTGAAGCCCTTAGGAAATTTCGCATTTCGGGGTAACATATAAAGAAATCTGTCGCAATCTCGCTTTTTTATTGAGATTACGACAGATTTCTCGTTTAAAAGTTGTCGTAATCTCATATTTTTTATAACTTTGCGACAGGTTTCACCAATAAAAGACAAATATGAAGGAGAATATTATAGGCAGGTAACAGGAGACGATCTGTTCTAACTACCTATTTTTATATAGTTAGGGCGGAGCTATCATCATATAATCAAGGGTCTATACGCCACCTGTTCATCGTGGCATATAGACCCTTGTCATTGTATCCGTGTAAATCTGTGTAATCTGTGGGACAAAGAACAAGTCCCACAGATTACACAGATTTACACAGATTCTTACCTTTAATATAAAATATGTGGGTTTCTAACATTTTCAGAAACTTTTCACAGAAAACTCTTGCAGATATGAAAATAAAGTCGTAACTTTGCGCTTGAGAATTTTAAAACAGATGGTTATGAAGTACTTAGATCCTAAGGCAGACCTCACGTTCAAGAAGATATTCGGCAATCACCCTAAAAGACTGATCAGTCTTCTGAACGCCCTCCTGCCACTCAGCGAAGAAGAGCAGATACATGAAATCAAGTATCTGCCAACAGAACTTGTGCCCCAGCTCGAAGGGGGCAAAAACACCATTGTGGATGTACTCTGCACAGATGTCAGAGGCAGGAAGTTCTGCGTGGAAATGCAGATGGAATGGTCTGATGCATTCCAGCAGCGAGTACTTTTCAATGCATCCAAGCTCTATGTGAGTCAGGCTAAAAAGGGCGGAAAATACAGCGAACTGCAACCAGTGTATTCTCTCAACCTGATAAATGATATCTTTGCGCATGATACTCCCGATTTCATCCACAACTACCGCATCGTGCACGATAAGGACAGCAACAAGGTAATCAAAGGCTTGCATTTCACCTTCATAGAACTCCCTAAGTTCACTCCTCATTCCATTGCCGACAAGCGCATGATGGTATTGTGGCTCCGTTTCCTCACAGAAATTAATTCCAATACGAAGGATATTCCTGCCGATTTGCTTAATGATCCGGAGATAGGAAAAGCCGTAGAGGAGCTGGAGATTTCCGGTTTCTCGGATGCCGAGCTCAGAGCCTATGACAAATTCTGGGATTCTGTAAGTGTTGAAAGAACTCTTCTGG
>USJX01000052.1 GCA_900555035.1 uncultured Prevotella sp. | reverse complement strand
GGCTGCTTGTTTTGTAGTTGCCATAATTTTACTTTTTTTTAAATTATTAGTTAATAAATTATTAATATTTTCTCGTTTTTTTTAGTTGTTTCTCGGATCTCTTTTGGGTCATTTCTGACCAGCGCGAGAAGGTTCCTCAAAATCCTTTGGCAAAGATAATAAATAATGAGAAACTATTACGCTAATTAAGAAGTTTTAACGAGATATTAACTCAAAATAAGTCAATATCTCGTTTTTTCTTTACAAAATTGGGCGTAAATCGTGCTTGTTTGCTCGTTTTTATTTCAATTTGCTCAATGCTTCCTTGATACGGCGGATGGCCTCTACGATGTTCTCGTCGCTGGTGGCGTAGCTCATGCGGAAACAGTCTGGGTCGCCGAAGGCATCACCGCCTACTGTGGCTACATGCGCTTCCTCAAGAAGGTACATCGCAAAATCGGTTGAGTTGTTGATGGTCTTCTCGCCGTTGCTCTTGCCGAAGTAGCTGTTGCACTTAGGGAAGAGGTAGAAGGCGCCCTGTGGCATGTTCACCTCGAGACCTGGTACTTCCTTAGCCAGCTTCACAATGAGGTTGCGGCGACGCTCAAAGGCTACGCGCATCTCCTCTACTGCACCCTGATCGAGGGTGTAGGCTGCCTCTGCTGCCTTCTGGCTCACAGAGCAGGTGCCGCTGGTATATTGTCCCTGAAGTTTGTTGCAGCCCTTGATGATCCACTCTGGACCTGCGAGGAAACCGATTCTCCATCCTGTCATGGCGTATGCCTTTGATACACCGTTGGCGATGATAACCTGCTCCTTCATGCCTGGCTCCTGAGCGATGCTGTGGTGCTTGCCGATATAATTGATGTGCTCGTAGATTTCATCTGCCAGCACGAATACCTCTGGATGTTTCTTGAGAACGGCTGCCAAGGCTGCCAACTCTTCCTTGGAATATACGCTACCTGTTGGGTTGCTTGGTGAGCAGAGGATGAGCATCTTGGTCTTCTCGGTGATGGCGTTCTCCAGCTGCTCGGCGGTCATCTTGAAGTCCTGGTCGAAACCTGCGTTCACGATCACTGGGATACCACCTGCCAACTTCACCATCTGTGGGTAGCTTACCCAATATGGAGCAGGGATGATTACCTCGTCGCCAGGATTTACGAGTGCCAATACGGCATTACATACGCACTGCTTGCCACCTGTGCCGACGATTACCTCGTTCATGGTGTAGTCGAGGCCGTTCTCCTTCTTCAGTTTGGCTACAATTGCCTTTCGCAAGTCTGGGTAACCAGGAACTGGTGAGTAACGTGAGAAGTTCTCATCAATTGCCTTCTTCGCAGCCTCCTTGATGTTGTCTGGCGTATTGAAGTCTGGTTCACCTACACTCATGTTAATTACATCGATACCCTGAGCTTTCATTTCACTACTCTTCTGTGACATCGCCAGCGTTGCTGATGGTGCCAATCTGTTAAGACGATCAGATAATTGTGCCATAATTCTTTTTTTTATATTAAATATTCGTGTGCAAAATTAAGCAAATTATTTCTTTTTCGGATGAAAATTGCGCATTATTTCGGGTTTTATCCCGAAATAATAACAAAATTTACATTATCCGAGGTGTAAAGTGTGCCCCATGCGGTCTCTCTTGGTCTTGAGATAGCGCTCGTTGTACTGGTTTGGTTCAACTTCGATGGCTACATTCTCTACGATTTCGAGGCCGTATGCTTCCAGGCCTACACGCTTCACCGGGTTGTTGGTGAGCAGGCGCATCTTGTGTACGCCCAGGTGGCGGAGCATCTGGGCACCGCAGCCGTAGTCGCGCTCGTCGGGCTTGAAGCCCAGGTGAACGTTGGCATCCACGGTGTCGTATCCTTCTTCCTGCAGTTTGTAGGCGGCAATCTTGTTCATCAGTCCTATGCCTCTTCCTTCCTGCTGCATGTAGATAACTACTCCCTTGCCTGTCTGGTCTATCATCTGCATTGCCTTGTGCAGCTGCTGTCCGCAGTCGCATCGCTTGCTGCCTAGGATATCTCCTGTGGCGCATGATGAATGAACGCGGACCAGGATTGGCTCGTCTTCCTTCCATTCGCCCTTGATGAGTGCCATGTGCTCCAAGCCGTTGCTTGCCTGGCGGAATGGGATGAGACGGAAGTGGCCGTAGTCGGTTGGCATATCCACCTCTTCGCCCACTTCGATGAGTGATTCCTTCTTGAGTCGGTATTCAATCATGTCTTTGATGGAGATTACCTTGAGGTTCCATTCCTTCGCCATCTTCATCAGTTCTGGCAGGCGTGCCATGGTGCCGTCTTCGTTCATGATTTCCATGAGTGCTCCGGCAGGATAGAGTCCTGCCATCTTGCAGAGGTCGATGGCTGCCTCGGTGTGTCCGCTTCTTCTCAATACGCCGTTGTCCTGGGCATAGAGTGGGTTGATGTGTCCCGGACGGCCGAAGGTCTGTGGGGTGGAGTTCGGATCAGCGAGTGCCTTGATGGTTTCTGCACGGTCGTGGGCTGATACGCCTGTAGTGCAGCCTTCGAGCTTATCTACGGTTACGGTGAACGGTGTACCGAGTACGGAGGTGTTGTCTGAAACCTGGTGAGGCAGGTCGAGCTCTTCGCAGCGGCTCAAGGTGATAGGTGCGCAGAGCACGCCTCTTGCATTCTTCAGCATGAAGTTTACCTTCTCTGCGTCGATTTTTTCTGCTGCGATGATGAGGTCGCCTTCATTCTCGCGGTCTTCGTCATCTACTACGATTACAAATTTTCCTTCCTGGAAATCCTTTACTGCATCTTCGATGCTATTTAGTTTGATGTCTGACATTTTGATACTTTATTATATTAGTTACATTTTTTCTATCTGATTGATGATGTTGCTGTTGCTCTGGCTGATGACCTTCAGGTCGCGGTTGAGCCGGAGTCGGAAACGCCACATTCTGAGGTAGAGCACGATGCCCACCGGAACGATGATGGCTGCGATGATGTTGAGCCACTTGCGTTCGAACGGACGGGTGTGAGCCTTGGTGGCGAGGATAGGGTAGAGGTTGAGGTTGTGCAGTATCACCCTGTTCTTGGTGTTGCTCAGGTCCTCGATAATCTTTTCCAGTTCCTCGCTGATGCGTTCTATCTCGTGGTCGGGCTGATACTTGAAGAACACATGGATGAAGTTTGGAAGCTTCTTCAGCTCGTGTACCTTATTATATATAGAGATATCCTGGTTCAGCTGCTTCAGCAGCATGGCATCTTCCTGGTATCTCGGTTCTTCTATGATTACCTCCTTGCCGAAGATGTGGCGCTTGATGCGCAGACCCAGCAGCTTCATGAAGAAGTTCTTGTATATCTCCATGTTGAACACCGTTGAGTCGTTGGTTGCCTTGTAGGTCACGAAGATGGCTATCGGCGTGAGCACGGCTGGTGCCAGACCCTTACCGAACCCGATGGACCACGATCCCAGACGTGCCATTCGGTAGCCCGTATTGTCGAGGATATAGAAGATGATGAACACCAGCACGGATATGATAACCGGGAATCCCAGACCTCCCTTTCGGATGATGGCTCCCAAAGGGGCTCCGATGAAGAAGAAGATAAGGCAGGCCAGAGCCAGTGTGAACTTCTGTACGGCTTCTATCTGATGCAGCCTGACGATATAGTCGGCATCGTGGGTCACCATTGCCTTGAAGTCGAGGTCGCTCGTCTCCTGCTGCACCGTCATCTTGGCATCGTTGAGTGCTGCCAGTTTCTTCTCGCTGGATAGTCTATTATATAAGGTGTCGAAGTTCTCCTTCTGTCCCTTCTTGATTTCCCTGGCAGAATCCTGCTTGCTGACTGATGCCAGGCGGTAGAACCGGGCGTTGGCTTCTGAAAGATAGTTTCTGCCCACGGAGTCGTACTGTCCGTTGATGGAGTCGATGTCGTGGAATATCTTTGAGAGGCTCTTTGCCTTGGCATTGTTAGAGAGGGATGCGGCATCGGCAAGATTAAAGCCGCCGTCGAAGTCGAGCACAATTTTCTTGGTGATGAAGGTCTCTCTTCTATATGGAACGGCAGCACTATTGCCGAATTCGCTGCTTTGCATGTTTTCGAACCATTCGCCGCTGTTGAGTGTGAGTACGAGGTGCTTCTTCTCGGCGGTACTCTGCAGCATGCCCGAGTCGGCAAGGATGATGGCTGCGTCTTCGTAGCTGTTGGTCATGCGGTAAATCATGATGCCGTAGAGCTTGCCCGTCTTCAGGTCCTTCTTCTGCACATAGAGGTTGCAGTTAGGGATGCCATCGTAGAAGATGCCTTCCGGGATTTCCAGTTCCGGACTCTTCTGCTTCATGGATAACAGGAGCTGTCCCAGTTTCTGGTTGGATTGAGGTCCTACGTTGTTCTGGAAGTAGAACGATCCGCACATGATGATGATGGTGATGACGATGAGCGACCGGAATGCCTGCATCAGCGAGATGCCGGCAGCCTTGATGGCTGTGAGCTCTGAACTCTCGCCCAGGTTACCGAACGTCATCAGTGAGGAAAGCAGGATGGCGAGTGGCAGGGCTTGCGGCACGAGCATCAAGCCCATGTACCAGAAGAACTGTGCCATTACGTCCATAGAGATTCCCTTACCGATGAGGTCATCGATATATCGCCACAGGAACTGCATCATCAGCACAAACTGGCAGATGAAGAAGGTTCCCATGAAAAGAAGTCCAAATTGCTTGGCTATAAATATGTCTAATTTCTTAATTCTAAACATTTTCTTTATCAAGTTTGCTGTCTTCCCGAGATGTTGGTTCTGGGCTTTGACAGTTTCAGCGTGCAAAGTTAACACAAAAAAATCAGAAAACCTTTCTTTTTCGCTTTTTTTATATATAAATAGGTGTAAAAGGGGTGAAAAAGGGGCAAAAATAAAAAAATAAAAGTTTTTTTGAAAATTTCTCCGAAAAAATTTGGTGGAATCAAATAAAAGTTGTACCTTTGCACCCGCAATTCAGAAATGATTTGTAAGGATGGCGGGATAGCTCAGCTGGTTAGAGCGTCGGATTCATAATCCGGAGGTCGAGGGATCGTGGCCCCCTCCCGCTACTTAAAGAGACACTAACTTTTTAGTTAGTGTCTTTTTTATGCGCCAAACTTTTCCACACTTTTCCACTTTTTTGTGCATAAGTTTTGATAAAGTTATCCAGGATATTGTGGATAATTGTGGAAAACTATCTTAATAGTTTGATTATCAGTGGTTATGTTGTATGGAAAACTTCGTTGATAACGTGAGCTGTTTAAGTTCTTCACATTTTTTATCCATAGGTTTCTTGCATTTTCCAAAATAAAATCGTAAATTTGTCCTCAACTAAAAATTATGGGTCTTTATGAAGCAGCAAGTATATAACTTAAAAGAGTTTGCCGCTCGACACCATCTTGAAAGCATATTCGGGGCTTATGCCGCACATATCTATATCGACGATTTATGCGAGAATGAATTCAAAGAGATGGCTCTGGAGCGCACTCTGTTTACCAAACTGGTATTGGTGACCAGGGGAAACATCCAAATGAAGGTTCTTCAGCAGGGTGCTGA
Organism: uncultured Prevotella sp.; assembly: GCA_900555035.1. Classification (GTDB taxonomy): domain Bacteria; phylum Bacteroidota; class Bacteroidia; order Bacteroidales; family Bacteroidaceae; genus Prevotella. Next base: position 14,265 of record USJX01000052.1, on the reverse strand, counting down.
AACCGATGTACCTGAGAGAATGTTGATACCTAGCGAATTGCTAGTTATCTCACCCAAGCATATCGTTGCCTTTTCTAACATGTCGGCAGATTTCGAGGCGGAAGCTATTCTGGTGGATGAGGAAATCACTGCCGATGTGGTTTATCGACTCTCGGCAGACAAGCAGAAGGCAGCGCTTGACATCATCCACATGATTCGTGACATCGTGTGCCATCAGCACATCTATAAGGTGGAGATGATACAGTCGATGGTGAATGTATTGAAGCTCCTGGTTTCCGAACTTCCCTACGAGAATGTATCCGTTACGCGCGATTTGCGACATAAGAAAGAGGTATATGAGATATTTCTCCATCTCCTTTATCGCTATTTCCGCACCGAGCGGCAGATTCGATTCTATGCCGATAAACTGAATGTATCTTCTCCTTATCTTTCGAGGATGATTAAGGAGATTTCCGGCACCACGGTGAATGACCACATTACATCCTTATTGTATAAGGAGATATGCAATCTTCTGAAACAATCGGATATGACGATGGGGGAAATTGCTGATTACCTGCATTTTAGCGACCAGAGTGCCATGACCAATTTCTTTAAGCTTCGCTCGGGAATGTCGCCGCTGGCTTATCGCAATCAGGAATGATTTTTTGAAATGATATAAAAAGAACCTGTAAGCTGTATTCCAAAAATGGGAATACGCTTACAGGTTTCTTGTGTTATCAGCTAATGAGCTGACTGGTTATGGAAAAATTTATTTCAGCGTAAACTTGTGCGACTGCAGCATCTCCTTAGGGTCGAGTGCCTTGTCGAGTTCTTCCTTGCTCATGATTCCCTGCTCGATGACGATGTCATAAACAGAGCGTCCTGTAGCATGAGCTTCCTTAGCCACCTTGGAACTCTTCTTGTATCCGATGATGGGATTGAGGGCGGTTACGATACCGATACTGTTCTTTACCATCTCGTAGCAACGCTCCTTGTTCACGGTGATGCCGAGGATACACTCAGATGTCAAGGTCTCGATGGCATTCTTCATCCATGTCAAGCTCTCGAAGAGACTCTCGGTGATGATAGGTTCCATTACGTTCAACTCCAACTGTCCTGCCTCTGCTGCGAAGCTTACTGTGGCATCGTTACCGATTACCTTGAAGCAAACCTGGTTGGTTACCTCTGGGATCACTGGGTTCACCTTGCCTGGCATGATAGAAGAACCTGGTGCCTTAGGAGGAAGGTTGATTTCGTTCAAGCCGCAACGAGGACCTGATGCCATCAGGCGGAGGTCGTTACAGATCTTAGACAACTTGATAGCCAGGCGCTTCAGAGCTGAAGAGTAGCTTACGTAAGCACCGGTATCTGGGGTTGCCTCTACCAGGTCGGTAGCTGTCTCGAAGTTCTCACCTGTCAGCTTGCTGAGGTTAGCTGCGCAGAGCTTGGCAAAGCCAGGAACGGCATTCAAGCCTGTACCGATGGCTGTACCACCCATGTTGATTTCGTGTAGGAGCTTCACGTTGCGCTCCAGGTTGAGGATTTCCTCTTCCAGGTTGTTGGCGTATGCATTGAATTCCTGTCCGAAAGACATAGGAACTGCATCCTGCAACTGGGTGCGGCCCATCTTGATAACGTCGGCATACTCATCTGCCTTATAGCGGAATGCGCTGATCAAACCTGTAAGGGCACCTATCAAATGGGTGTTCATACGGATGAGAGCCAGGCGGATAGAAGTAGGATATACATCGTTGGTACTCTGGCCACAATTGCAATGGTCGTTAGGAGAACAGTACTGGTAGTCAGCCTTTTCGTGTCCCATAATTTCGAGTGCACGGTTGGCGATTACCTCGTTGGCATTCATGTTGACAGATGTACCTGCACCACCCTGTACCATGTCGATAGGGAAGTTCTCATGCCATTTGCCTTCGATGATTTCGCGGCAAGCCTGAGAGATGGCACCTGAAATCTCGTCGTTGATAACGCCGAGGGTGTGGTTGGTCTCAATAGCAGCCAGTTTCACGTATGCGATAGCGATGATGAAGTCTGGATAGCTGCACATCGTCTTGCGAGAGATGTGGTAGTTGTTGATACCGCGCTGTGTCTGTACACCATAAAGTGCTTCAGCAGGAACCTTGAGTTCACCTAAAAGGTCTGACTCTACTCTAAATTTTTTCTCTTCAGCCATAATATTTTTAGTTTTTGTTGTTTATACTATTTATTGTCGATTGCTTATTTTTTTCGTTATATATCTTTCTGGGTGCAAAATTAATGCATTTTTTGATAATCTTCTTTAAAAATCTTTGCTTTATATTTGTAAAAAACGAACCAAATGCATAGAAAACCAAAAAAAGTTGTAAATTTGCACCGAAAAGTCGTTCTTTAAGGCTTTCTCTAAGTGAACAATCTTTTAATATAACAAACGTATAAGCGATATGAAACGTTATTTGCACCTTATTATATATATGGCATTTCTCGTGTTGCTAGGCAGCTGTAGCAAGCAACCCAAGAAGTTTGTCATTGGTGTTTCTCAATGCTCAGAGGATGTCTGGCGTGATAAGCTCAATGATGAGTTGAAGACGAGTGAGTATCTCAATGATTCCATTATAGTGAAACTTGCTTCGTCGAATGATGATAATGTATTGCAGAACAAGCAGGTTAACCAGTTTATAGACGAGGGGGTCGATCTGCTCATCATCTCTCCTAATCAGTTGAGTGCCATCTCTAAGGCCATGGAGCGTGCTCACGACAAAGGTATTCCTGTGATACTTTATGATCGCAAGACCAATTCTGACAAATATACGTCATTCATCGGTTGCGATAACTATACCATAGGCAATTCGATGGGTAAGTTTGTTGCCCAGCAGTTGCAGGGGCATGGACGTGTTGTCGAAATAGGTGGCTTGGAAGGTTCATCGCCTGCCATGGAGCGTCATCGTGGCTTTATGGATGCCATCAAATCTTATCCTGGTATTCAGATGGTTGCTTCTGAGAGTGGAAACTGGAAGGAAGAAGGTGGTATAAGGGCAATGAAAAGAATCTTGAAGAAGACGCAAGATTTTGATTATGTCTTTGCCCACAACGACCGGCTGGCATGGGGTGCCTATGTGGCAGTTCAGCAGATGGGTGTGAAGCGCAACTATAAATATACCGGCGTGGATGGAATGGCTACCGAGGGTGGTGGCCTGGAACTGGTGCGTGACGGCATCTTCGAGGCTTCCTATCTCTATCCTACCAAGGGCGATGAGGTGATAGCCCTGGCAATGAAGATTCTGAAGCATCAACCTTATAAGCGCGATAACTATATGAGTACCTCTATCATTACCAAGGCAAATGCTGAACTCACCTTGATGGAGGCTAGGGATGCAGAGCGACAAGCCCGCAATCTGAAAACCTTGCATAAACAGGTTGATCGATATCTGGCTGATTATAACTCTCAGAAAATCATGCTGGTAGGATTGTGCCTGTTCCTCTTTGTATGTCTGGTTGCCTCTACCATGGTTTTCCGTGGCTATGTGATAAAGGCGAAACTCAACGAGGAACTGGCTAAAACCAATGATGAACTGAAGCGAGTGAATGGGGAGCTGGAAGTAAAGAACGAAGAATTGAAGCGTCTGAATGAGGAGGTTATGGAACTGACCCATTCTCGCCTGGTATTCTTTACGAATATCAGTCATGAACTTCGAACTCCGTTAACGTTGATTGCCGACCCTGTGGAGATGCTCTTGGAGGATAATGGCATCAAGGGTAAGAGCAGGGAACTCTTGAAGATGGTGAAGCGTAATGCCATTGCGCTGCAGCAGTTGGTAAGTAATATCCTCGATTTCCGAAAGATTCAGAATGGAAAGATGGGACTGGAACTCTATCGCTTCGACATAGTGAAAGCCTTGACCATGTGGGTGGGCGATTTCCAGCTCACCGCCGAACGCAAGCATATCAAGCTTCATTTGAATATGGAAAACTTGAAGGAAAATCATGAGATGGTGGCAGATAAGGAGAAGATGGCTCGTGTGGTCTTCAATCTCTTGAGCAATGCCTTGAAATATACTCCAACAGGTGGCGATATCTTTGTCTCTCTGGAAGATGAAGGTGAAAAGCTGCGTCTGCATGTACGAGATACGGGCAAGGGAATCGAGAAGGAAGAGACTGCTCAAATTTTTGAACGCTTCTTCCAGGCTAAAGGTGCTGCCAGCGGTACTGGCATTGGATTGGCTTTGGTCAAGTCGTTTGTGGAACTGCATATGGGTGAAGTCTGGGTTGAGAGTGAATTGGGTAAGGGCTCTGACTTTATTGTGGAAATACCACGAAAGCAAGTCGCAGACGAACAGGTTATCCACATAGATGATGATAGTGTTGATAACTCTGTAAATGCTTCTGTATCAAATTGCAACTGTGCGGTAGATGAGTCGGTATTGCAATATATAGATGATGGCGAAAGAAAATGTGGAAAAGTCCAGCAGCTGGTTAGCGAGAATACCAACAAGCCAACCATCCTGGTTATTGATGATAATAACGACATCCGCCAGTATGAGCATACCCTTTTGCAGGATTCCTACATTGTTTTGGAGGCTGCCGATGGCAAGGAGGGATTGGAAGTTGCCAAGAGGGAAGTGCCCGATTTGGTGATTTGCGATGTAATGATGCCGGTGATGAACGGTTTGGTGTTTACAGAACAGTTGAAAACCCATACGGCTACTTCGCATATTCCAGTCATTATGCTCACGGCAAAGAATCTTGAGGAGCATCGTGCAGAAGGTTACGAACATGGAGCCGACTCCTATATTACCAAGCCATTCCATAGCAAGGTGCTCCTGGCTCGCATTGAGAATCTCCTGAAACAGCGCAAGCTTCTGAAGCGTCTTTTCCAGGGTTCCAAGGAGGCTGAGCAGGAAATTGCGGAATCGCATCTGGAAGATCGTGACAAGCAGTTCCTCAAGCAGCTGCATTCCATCATCCAGAAGAATCTCTCCGACAGCGAGTTTGGTGTAGAGGATATTGGTAAGCAGATTGGCTTGAGCCGCGTGCAGCTGTATCGTAAGGTGAAGGCGATGACTGGTTCTTCTGTGGTGGATTTGCTCCGCAAGGCCCGTTTGGCAAAGGCAAAGCGACTGCTTGAAAGCCGCAGCATGAGTGTCTCCGAGGTTGCCTATGATGTTGGTTTCTCTGCTCCGTCTTATTTCACCAAGTGTTTTAAAGATGAGTTTGGTATGTTGCCTGGTGACGTGGGGAACGTATGATTCAATAGATGATTCATACAGGCGGTTATTACAGACGATTATTACTAACTATAAATCCTGACGATGAAAAGAAAATCGCTTTTACTTCTATATTTGTGTTTCACCTTGATGGCGCAAGCCGTCAGGGTGAACATGCAAAATGCGGTGGATTATGTTAATCCACTCATGGGTACAGATTCCGACCATGGGCTTTCCGCCGGTAATACCTATCCTGCCATAGCCATGCCTTGGGGCATGAACTTCTGGGTGCCACAGACCGGAAAGATGGGAGATGGATGGCAATATACGTATGCGGCTAAAAAGATGCGGGGATTGAAGCAGACCCACCAGCCCAGTCCGTGGATTAATGACTACGGGCAATTTTCGCTGATGCCTACTGTTGGCAAACCTGTGTTTCATGAAGAAAAGCGTGCCAGCTGGTTCTCTCATAAGGCAGAAACGGCTACACCTTATTATTATAGTGTTTATCTTGCCGATTATGATGTGACGGCAGAACTGTGTCCTACGGAGCGTGCAGCTTTGATGACTTTCACTTTTCCCCAAACCGACCAGGCGAATGTGGTAATCGATGCCTTCGACAAGGGGAGCTGCATCCAGGTGCTTCCTGCCGAGCGGAGGGTAGTAGGTTATTCTACCCGCAACAGTGGAGGAGTGCCAGATAATTTCCGTAATTACTTTGTTATCGAGTTCGACCACGACTTTGTCACTTTCGTGAGCGTGAAGGATGGCAAACTGCTTGCTGCCAGCGAGCAGAAAGCCCATCATGTGGGTGCCATCATCACCTTCAAGACCCGCCGTCGTGGAGAAAAGATTCAGGCTCGTGTGGCTTCTTCGTTTATCAGCAGTGCGCAGGCCTGCCAGAATCTCAAGGAATTGGGAGGTTCCGATATGGAACAGCTTAAGCTGCAAGGTAGGCATCGTTGGAATGAAATCTTGGGTAGGATAGAAGTGGAAGATGAGAATATCGACCATCTCCGCACCTTCTATAGCTGTCTTTATCGCTCCGTGCTCTTTCCTCGTGCTTTCTACGAAAAGGATGCGGCAGGCAAAATAGTGCATTATAGTCCTTATGACGGAACGGTGCAGAAGGGATACATGTTTACGGATACTGGCTTCTGGGATACTTTCCGCAGCCTTTTTCCGCTTCTTAATTTGATGTATCCATCTGTCAACGTGAAGATACAGGCGGGCCTTGCCAATACTTATCGGGAGAGTGGATTTCTGCCCGAGTGGGCTAGTCCTGGCCATCGTAACTGTATGGTGGGCAATAATTCTGCTTCTGTGGTTGCCGATGCCTATCTTTCTGGTTTGCGTGGCTATGATGTCGAGACGCTTTGGAAGGCTGTAGTGAATGGCACCCATGCGGTTCATCCGAAGATTCAATCCACGGGACGTTTGGGACATGAGTATTACAATGAGTTAGGATTTGTGCCATACGATGTGAAAATCAACGAGAGTGTGGCGCGTACCTTGGAATATGCCTATGATGACTGGTGCATCTACCAATTGGGTAAGGCTTTTGGGAAATCGGAAAAAGAGTTGAAGCCTTTTGCCAGGCGTGCGATGAATTATCAGAATGTCTTTGATAAGGAAACGAATCTCATGCGTGGAAGGTGTCTGAATGGCAGGTTCCAGTCTCCTTTTAATCCGTTGAAGTGGGGCGATGCTTTTACCGAGGGTAATGCCTGGCATTACACCTGGTCGGTGTTCCACGATCCGCAGGGATTGATCAGGTTGATGGGTGGTAGGGATTCTTTCAATCAGATGCTCGATTCCGTGTTTATTCTTCCTCCGATATTCGACAACAGTTATTATGGCTTTACCATTCATGAAATCCGTGAGATGCAGGTGATGAACATGGGTAATTATGCCCATGGCAACCAGCCCATCCAGCATGCTATCTATCTTTATGGATATAGTGGTCAGCCTTGGAAGAGCCAGTATTGGGTTCGCCAGGTAATGGATAGGCTCTATTCTCCAACTCCCGATGGATATTGTGGTGATGAGGATAATGGGCAGACTTCTGCTTGGTATGTGTTCTCTGCCATGGGTTTCTATCCGGTTTGTCCTGGTTCTGGTCAATATGTGTTAGGAACTCCCTATTTTAAGTCGATGAAACTCCATTTGGAGGATGGAAAGAAGGTGAATATTCACTCGGAAGGCAAGGAATGCTATGTGGCAGAAATGTTTCTTAATGGGAAGGAATATACTCATAACTATTTAGATATAAGTATTTTAAAACAAGGTGCTGAAATTTTGTATCGCCTGTCAGAACAACCTAACTTGCAGCGTGGCATTCAAGAAGAAGATATTCCTTATTCGTTCTCAAAAAAGTGAGAAAAGTTGGCTGGAAAATGGAAGGAATCGTGAAAATTAAGGGAAAAATCGTTCATTTAATGATATAATTGATGTGTTGTATCAAATCTGTCACTTTTTGAACGATAAATGTACATCGCTTTCGCAAAAACTTCATACTTTTGCACCAGAGTTTAAAAGTTTATAAATTGTTTCATGCGAAAGTAGTTGCATTTTTATAGGTTTATGTTTTTAAGGTTATAGGATTGAGTATTCATGAGGTATGAAGTGATCTTTGAGGTAAGAAGTTTGTTTCAGGTAATGTAAGTTAGATTTGGGAAAAAGAAATTTAGGTTAGTTAGATTTGGGAAAAAGAAATTTGGGTTAGTTGTTTTTAGGGAAATAGAAAGTTAGTTTTTGGGAAAACAGAAAGAGCAGTTGTTGGTGGAATACCAGCAACTGCTTTTCATTTATGGGTATCTGCTTTTTCGTTTATAGGTATCTGCTTCTCGTTATCTGGGGGGCATCTTTGTTTAGGTTTACAACTTTCTTTTCCCCTTTGATAGTGCTTGTAGCTTCTAATAAAATTCGTTCATGCTGTATCAATTATGTTGCAATGAACGGAATTTGTTATTATATGTAGAGATTTTTAAAGCTATTATACCTGTTTTTATATAATTTTGTAGCAGAAATAAAAAATAGGATTAACAAATTAGAAATTTTAAGTATGCACAACTTTTTAAATGGAAAGAGCGCAGCTATGATGCTTGCACTTTCATTGGTAAATGTTACAGCAGCTTTTGCACAGGATGATAATTCAAGTGCTAAGGAAGAGGGTAACCGTAATGTAATGCTTAATGCAGCCAGTGCGAATGGACCTCGTGAGATTCAGATAGGTTTGCCTTCTGCCGATGTTAACGTATTGGAGAATGGCTTACCTGTAACTTACGCAACCAATCCTCATTCTGTCAATACCATCTGGCGTGGCGATGCAAGTTTGAGCCATCAGGGATTGCTCAAGATTGCAGAGACAGCTATCACTACCGGTAATATCGGTTATGCCGTGAACTCTTTCACCCAGAAGGGTCAGAAAGGATTCAATGGTACGCTGAACTATAAGAGCAATCACTTTGGATTGCAGGAATTCTCTTTGAATATGAATGGCGATTTGGGAAGCGACTGGTACTACAGTTTTAACATGTATCAGGATTTCGACCCAGGAACCTTCAAGAGCAAGTCAACTCCTTATCAGGACCGTACCCAGATTTACAAGGCGCTCCTTACCAAGAAGTATAACGGCAATCGTGGTGAGTTTACTGCCATGTATAGATATGCCAATAGCCATAGCGTATATAACTATGCTACTTCGGGTGCTCCATTCATCTATGTAGGCGATGGAAGCGTAAAGGAGTATGGAGATTTCAAGCTCGGAACTACCTCTTATCTTCCTGTAGATAATGATATGACCTATCGTGATATGCGTACTGGTGAGTTGAAGCAGACTTCTCTCTATGATGCCTGTCTGAACAAGACAAGCGAGGTAACCCTGATGAACAACTACCGTTTTGACAATGGCTTGAACTGGAAGGCTACCTTGAAGTACGATCATTCTCGCGGTGCTTTTGTATTCCAATCACCAATGTCTATCATCGATTTGAAGAGCGATGCCAACAAGGGCGTATATAATTATATGTATCGCGACATCGACGGACAGACTAAGGCTTACAATGGTCAGTATGTTCAGACCCGTATGTCCTGTCTCAATGCCGGTAAGATTGATGAGGCTCTTTTCACCACCGAGCTCAGTAAGAAATTCAGTACTTCCACCTTCCGTCTTGGCGTGAATGAGTGGTTCTACCATATCGATTATTGCTCAAATACAACCATGTATGACCAGAGTATTCCTGCAGATGGCAGTTGTGCCTTGCGAGTTTGGGATGCCAACCACCACAACGGCTATTTCTACGATTTCAACAAGAATGCATCTGAGTATTACAAGGGAAGCGAAAACAAGCTGGCTCTCTACTTCACTCACGATTGAGATGTCACCAACAAGTTGAATCTCTACTATGGTGCCCGTCTGGAGTGGCAGAAGCTGAAGGGTGAAAACGCTGCAGTGAAGAATGCGCAGGGGGATTACGTTGGTCGTTTCGCAGATTACTATCTCGGTGCTACGGCAGCTGATGGAACCACGATTGCTCCGGTAGATTTGAGTTACAACTGGTTGAATTACGATTTCTCTGTTGCAGCAACTTATAAGTTGACCGACAATTTCGGCTTCACTGGCGATTTCACTTACATCGTTCAGCATCCAAAGTTTGAGGCTTTTGCCCCTGCTACATTGCCGAATACGGATAAGATTTCTGTGCCACTCGGTCGTGCAGGTATCTACTACAATAACTCATGGTTGAGTTTGACATCGTTGTTCTCTTACATCTCAAAGACCAACAACAACTCAACTCTGAACCTGCAGCATGGCAGGGAGATCAAGGCTGCGCCAATGACTTACGATATCCAGACATGGGGTTGGACAACCGATGCTGTGGCTCATCCTTTCAAGGGATTCGATTTCCACTTCCTCTTCACTTATCAGAAGCCAACTTACAAGAAGTATGAAACCAGCATCACCTTCAGCGATGGCTATGTTGGCAACATCAATGCCACAGGTAATATCGTAGCCGAGATTCCTCAGATTCTCATCGAGTTGGATCCAAGCTACATGATTACCAAGGACATCAAGCTCTGGACCAGCTTCCGTTACTTCAGCAAGACCTACGCCAACATCAACGAGGCATATTACTTCAACGGTCACTGGGAGACTTTCGGAGGTTTGAACTGGCAGGCAACCAAGCGCCTGGCTCTTGGCTGCACCGTCGTGAATTTCCTCAACCAGACTGGTGCCAAGGGTAGTATCGCAGGTGCTGAGCTGATTACCAAGGATGAGGCTAAGGGAATCAAGAATCAGATTATGACGGGTAGCTATCTCCGTCCATTCACGGTTGAATTCACAGCTTCGCTTAAATTCTAAGCGCTATAATTTTCAATACATATAATCGACAGCTCCTATATATAATAAGGTATAGGGCTGTCGATAATAACGAAAACAATACTACATATTAATAGATATAAACAGTAACAATTAACAATAATTTTACAATGGAAACAAACAAAATGATGAAGGCTGCCTGCCTCATGTTGATGGCATCAGCTACCACTTCTGCCTTTGCACAGAAGATGAACATCGAACACAAGGGTGATACTACCATCGTCAAGGTGGAGAATCCTACCAAGTATCTTCTTCTCCCTATCCAGGAAGAGAAGGATGAGGCTCAGGTGTTGCTTGATACAGGTTCTAAGGATGATACCTGGATGGATGTGCGTTTGGCTCAGAATGGTTCTGATTACTATGTGCCTTTTGCTTTGGGCAAGGGTAAGACTGCTACAGTCAAGATTCTTGGTCTGAAGAAAGATGCTTTGGCACGCAACTTGCTCAAACTCAGCGATACATTCGATACTACCAACACCGATTACTATCGTCCATCTTATCACTTCACTCCGCTCTATGGTTGGATGAACGACCCTAACGGAATGGTGTATAAGGATGGTGAGTATCATCTCTACTTCCAGTATAACCCATACGGAAGCAAGTGGGGCAATATGCACTGGGGCCATGCCGTAAGCAAGGACCTGGTTCACTGGGAGCACCTCGACCCAGCCATTGCCCGCGACCCAGTAGGCCATATCTTCTCAGGTAGTTCTGTGTTAGATAAGAAGAATACTGCCGGTTTTGGCAAGAACGCCATCATCGCCATCTATACCAACAACAGTGTAAATCACGATGAGGTACAGTGCATCGCCTATAGCAACGACAATGGTCGTACTTTTACCAAGTACGAGGGCAACCCAGTGTTGACTCCATTCGATGGTCTGAAGGACTTCCGCGACCCTAAGGTATTCTGGTATGAGAAGGGAAAGTGCTGGTATATGATTGTTTCTGCCGATAAGGAGATGCGTTTGTACAAGTCAAAGAATCTCAAGAAGTGGAATTATGTCAGTGCCTTCGGTAAAGGTATAGGTCAGCAGCCATGTCAGTATGAGTGTCCAGACTTCTTCCAGTTGCCTGTAAATGGTGATAAGAAGAAGATGAAGTGGGTGATGACGATGAATATCAACCCTGGCTGCTGGTTTGGTGGCAGCGCTACTGAGTATTTCGTAGGCGATTTCGATGGCAAGAAGTTTACTTGTCCTGATGCCAACGAAGTAAAGTGGCTCGACTGGGGTAAGGATCACTATGCTACCGTTACCTTCTCAAACACAGGCGACCGAGTTCTGGGTATCACCTGGATGAGCAACTGGCAGTATGCCAACCTTACTCCGTTCAAGCAGAATCGTGGTGCCAACGGTTTGCCTCGAGAGTTGAAGCTTTACGAGAATAACGGCAAGTATTATGTTTCAGAGAATGTAGCTCCTGAAGTATATGCTTTGAGAAAGGATACCAAGAATCTGGCAGATGCTTCTGTAGCTGATGCCAAGGATCTGAAGGGTGTTGCAGCCAATATGGATGGTGCATTCGAGATTGAGGCTGATGTTACTCCAGATGCCAACGGCATTGCCGGTATTGAGATTTCAAACAACAAGCGTGAGCGCACCATGATTTACTTCGATATGAAGCAGGGTAAGGTGGTAATGGATAGAACTGAGAGCGGTTTGACCGATTTCGGCAAGCAGGCAGTTCCTCACGATATCGAGTTGGCTTGGGACAAGCAGCGTGCAGCAGAAGGCAAGGAGCCTGCCCGCATTGCCAATTCCATCAACTACAAGAACGATTTCGCTCTGGCTACCTGGGCTCCGTTGAGTCTTTGCGAGAATGGCAAGAAGACCTATCATGTTGATATTTTTGTAGATAAGTCATCTGTAGAACTCTTCGTAGATGGCGGCCGTATCGCCATGACCAACCTCGTCTTCCCTGTAGCTCCATACGAGAATGTGAAGCTTTATACCAAGGGTGGCAAGGCGGAGTTCAAGAACCTGAAGGTTCATAAGCTCGGTTTGTAAAATCTTTTATATGATAGAATAGTTAATGTTAATAGTAAGGAGTCGCAACTTGAAAATATTTTGGGTTGCGACTCTTTTTTTGATAAAAAATGATGGGCGTTTCAAAAAGAATTAGTATTTTATGCGCTCATAATAAATACAACTATTGATGGAAAGACTTTATAAAAACTTAACTATACTATTTTGTATGATTCTTCTTCTAGGTTCTTGTACCCAGAAGAAGATGGTGATAGGTGTGTCGCAATGTTGTGGCGGACTTTGGCGCGAGAAGGTGAATAAGGAGATGCGACTGGCGCAGTATCAATATAAGAATGTGGATTTGCTGTTTACTACTGCAGAGAACGACGGACAGCGCCAGGCTCGCCAGATAGACAGCATGATAGCCAGGAAGGTAGATTTAATCGTGGTGGCTCCTGATAATGTGAACGATGTAACACCTGCCATCGAGCGAGCTTATCGTGCGCATATCCCGGTTATCCTCTTCGACAGAAAGGTAAAATCATCCCATTATACCGCTTCTATCGGTGGCGATAATGTGGAAGCGGGTAGGGAAGTTGCCCGATTTCTGGCCAGTAAACTGGATGGAAAAGGTACCGTTGTTGAGATTACGGGCTTGAAGGATGCTTCTCCTGTCATTGAGCGCCATCGTGGTTTCCACGAGGTGATGAAGAATTATCCGGGAATCAAGGTGGTTACCCTGGACAGTAACTGGAAGATGAAGCGGGCCCAGGAGTTGTTTAAGCAATATCTGGATAAAGGCGGACATGCGGATGGCGTGTTTGGACATAGCGACCTAGGTGCCATAGGAGCCTTTCAGGAAGCAGAGAGACGAGGCATTGATAAGCAGATGCTGATTGTTGGCATTGATGGATTGCCTGGCATCTGGGAAGGAGTTGATAGAGTGAAGAGGGGGCATTTTGCTGCTTCTTATGTCTATCCTACCCAGGGCGAAAAGATTATGGAATTGGCCATGAATATCCTTCAGGGCAAACCCTATAAGAAGGATAATGTGATGCAGTCATTCCTTGCTACCCCTGAAAACTGCGATGCTATCGCCCTGCAATATCAGGATTTGGAAGCCAAGATGAAGAATCTGGATCAGATTTCTGTCAGTCTTGATTCTTATTCAGAGGTTTCCCGTATTCAGAAATGGATGCTTGTGGTCGCCTTTGTTGTAGTTCTGGTTCTGCTCTTTGTCATCTACTATATATATAAGGTATATAGAAAGAAGCTGCAGAAACAGAAAGCCGTGGCTCGTGGCTTCATCGAGAACAAGGAGGGCTGGGCTGCAGAACTGAATCACCTGGATGAGAGTGATCGTTACTTCATGGACCGTTTCAAGAAGAAGATACTTGAGAATATGGGCAATGCTGATATGAAGATGGATGATTTGGGAGCCCAGATGCAGTTGAGCAAGGTGCAGCTCTATCGCAAGGTGAAGGCTATGACAGGAAAAACGCCTGTCGAGCTCCTGAAAGAGATGAGACTGCAAAGAGCCTATACCCTCTTGCAGCAAACAGACAAGACAATCTCTGAAGTTTCGGCAGAAGTAGGCTTTGCTGTTCCTGGCTATTTTTCATCATGCTTCAAGAAGCAGTTTGGTGTTCTTCCTACCGATTTTAGAAATGAACAGGCATCTAATAACAATAGTTCGTTAATAATTCAATAATGTGCTAAGCAGCTATACGCTGTAAGCACG
>USJX01000051.1 GCA_900555035.1 uncultured Prevotella sp. | reverse complement strand
CCTCAAAATAGTGATAAACTGCAGAAAAACAAGGTTTTCGGACGGTCTGGGGGGGGTACTCACGGGAGCCGAGGAAGGACTCCTTCATCCAGGTTGGACCAGAATCAAGGAAGGAGGAGTGAGTGATGAAGAACAATAAGAAAGCTTTAACCGCAACGAAAGTTGGCGAGGGAGCAGACGCTGTAATTCCAGATGATATCAAGCCGCTGGAATTCATACAGAAAGTTTACAAGCTGCTGAAAGAATGGGGCGGTCAGGACGACAAAAGAGGTTTCCTGCTGATAGCCACGTGCGACAGTCAGGACAAAGGCTGCGACAGCGGACTGATATCGGGTTGCTGCGGTGACGATGAAGTGCTCGCCAAGATGATGTGCGGAGCCTTGGAGAACGACAAGGGGCTTCAGAAGATGGTAATTGGCGCTTGCAAGTTGAGAGAGCAAGCCAATCAGTAACAATAATTAAACTAGTAAATTATGAACGATCAGAATACAGATGCAGCAAAGAAGGCTGCTGAATTGAACGAGGAGAGAATGCACCCTATCTTTGATGAGTGCGAGGTTAACGACTTCGGCGTGACAAAGCGCGAACACATGCTCAGCATGAACGGCATGTACATTGCCGGCATTACCGACGCCCAGCTGAAGGAGATGCACGAGAAGCTCACGGAGCTTCTCACCGGGGAGAAGCCACGCAAGTACTTCTATGCAGAGGCTTCCATTCCTCTTAAGACCGGTAATGTACTTTGCAAGAAGGACTTCGTGGTAGAGACGGATGGAGACAAGTTCCCGCTGGCGGATGCCCTTATTCGTTCTCGTGCGTTCTTCGAGAATTCCGAATATAAGGAGGATCTCGATTTCAAGAACGCTCACATCTGCTGCTGTCTCGAGATCAGCAAGGAGGATTACGAGGCATTCCGGGAGTATCGCAAGAAATAAGATTTTTTGGTTAATTTCATAAAACGATGTTTTTAGTAATAATTCTCATTTATTAGGAAACACATAAATAATTGATGAGACAGAAAGGCGGCGGCTCGTGAGGGTAGCCGCTTTTTTCTCCCAAGAAAATTTGGTTTTTCGGAAAAAGCGGTGTATCTTTGCACCCGAGAAGTAATAACGTTGTAACTATTAAAACTATTGAGATTATGCTAGATACTTTCTTTGGCTTCGTGCAGTTCGTGTCGTTCGTGATTGCGCTTGTTCTTGGACCGTTTATTGTCGGATCAAGGATGTTCGCAAAATGGCTTGTTTATCTGACCTTATGTACCATATTTACTCCTTTGTTTGGAATACTTATATACGTAAAGTTCTTCAGGTACTAGTCCTTTGCCATATGCTCGCCTGTTATTATATTTGCATTGATAATTAGTAACGAATATGATAACAGACAGTCTTATCAAGAAGAAATTTGTTCATGAGACGCTGCAAGAAGGCATCTTGCAGATATACTCAACGCAGGAAAACGTGGTGCGCAACAACTACCATCGTCGTACAGGCAGGTTGCTCACCACGCTTTCCGCACACTCGTTTGATAGCCAGATATCAGGCGAGAACCGCACCATCTTCGTGCGAATCCTTCCTTATCTCCGTTTCCTGGATATGCAGTACCGCCAGCGCAACGACCGCATCAGCAAGTTCAAGCGCAGGAACCTTGCACTCTACAACCGTGTGGTATGGGGCGTGCTCTATCACGAGACGTTCCCTAAGCTCCGTTATGGCTTCACGGATGAGATACGCCAAGGCATCCGTCAGGAACTGGAAAAGTCACTCAACCCTCAAAAATCATAAGTTATGGCAAGTAAACATTTAACGGAAGACGAAATTCGCTACACCGTCGATGTGAAGACGGCAGCAGCCCAAAAGGAAATATACCGGCTGGAGCAGCAGAGCAAGAAGCTGCGCTCCGAGAACAAGGCACGACTCAGCCAGATGATTCAGCTGGAGGCAGCTGGCAAGAAAGAGACTGATACCTACAAGAACCTCAAGAAGCAATATACCGAGACTGGTAAGGAAATTCGCAACCTTACCTCTCAGATAGGTGAGCAGACCAGTAAACTCAATGTGCTTGATATGACTATGAGTCAATTGAAGAAGCAGCAGAAAAGTTTGCAGAAGGAATTTGAAAATACCTCAAAAACGCTCAACCCAGAACTTTATGATATATTGGAGCAAAAGTTGCAAGAGGTAAGCAGTAGAATGGCTGAATTGAAACAGAACGCTAAAAGTTTTGGTGAACTTGCGGCTAGCGACCAAGCTAACGGAATGCTATATGGTAACATGATGACCAAGGCAGCAGAACTCTTTGGTAGTTACGCACAAGGTTTCAAAGATTCCGTCAAAGAACTTATTGATGGTGGCTTGGAGATGGCAGAAACCGCCGATGGTGTGACCAAGGCCTTCAAGGATATGGATCAGCCTGACCTCTTGGAGAATCTTCGCAAGGCAACCAAGAACACTGTCAATGATGTGCAGTTGATGACCGCAGCCGTGCAAGCCAAGGACTTCCGCATACCACTCGAAGACCTCGGTAAGTACTTGCAGTTTGCCCAACTGAAGGCACAACAGACAGGTCAGTCGGTAGATTACATGACCAACAGCATCGTGACTGGTTTGGGTCGCAAGTCCCCATTGATTCTTGACAACCTGGGAATATCCGCAGCCGAGATTTCAGAAAAGACCAAGGAGACAGGAGACTTTATGAAAGCCGTGGCAGAAATCGTCGACAACCAGCTTGCCGAGGCAGGAGAAACATATATCAGTGCAGCCGACCGTGCGGCGCAAAAGACCGTGGAACTTGAAAATGCACAGAAAGCATTGGGCGATGAGTTGCTGCCCATCAAGGAGGCATGGGATGACGCATACGCAGATATGCAGCTGAACACCATCAGTCTCATCTCTTGGATGGTTAAGCATCAAGGTGTGGTCAAGACCTTGGGTGTCATGTTCACCGCCTTCACCGTGATAGCCATTGCCACCAGCAACGCCATCAAGTCGAACATCATCGTGACCAAGGGTGCAGCTGCCGCACAGCAGATGTGGAATGTGACTTGTGCTACCGGAACCGGACTCCTGAAGTTGCTTCAGGCAGGCTTCTACCTGCTTACGGGCAGGGTGACACTCGCCAAGAATGCCTGGACCGCCATGAATGCAACGATGAAGGCAAGCGTCTTCGGGCTGATTGCTACAGGTGTAGTACTCCTCGCCATGAAACTATGGGAGATGAAGAAGGCAGCCGATGCGGCAGCTCAGTCGCAGAAGGCACTCAATGCCATCAAGGCAGAAGCACAGAAGCAGGTAGTGGAGGAGAAACTGAAACTGGAAAACCTGATCAAGGTGGCCAATGACGAAAAGCTCTCCATGGACGAGAGACGCAAGGCCGTGGAGGCGCTTAACAAGATAGTTCCTCACTATAATGCCACCATCGACAAGACCACCAAGAAATTCAAGGCATCGGATAAGGCACTGAAGGCTTACATCAACAGCCTGGTAAGGCTCTACGAGGTGCAGGGTGCCAAAAAGCAGATCCAGGAACTCGCCGAGCAGCGTGCAGACCTTACCATTAAACTCAGCAAGGCGAAGAAACGTCTGGCAGATGCCAATAATGCCCGCGGCTTCCAATATACCACATCATGGGGCACTACCGGAAACACGCAGGTGGATGCCGTCTCTCGTTTCAAGTCAGAAGTAGAATCACTTACCGAAGGAATCAAGCAGCTTGACAAGCAGATTGGCATCATCGGTAACGCCTACGGTGAAGACATCATGCATCAGACCGTGAAGGAAGCTTCAGAACCCGAGGTTTCTGATAGCGACATCGGTGGCAAGGGCGGCGGAAAAACGGGCGGCGGTCATACCACCGGAACATCTACAGCCCCAAACCCTGATGATATTGCATCGAAAAAGTTTTCAGAAAACCGACAGGCTGATATCGATGCCGCCAACCAGGATTACCAGCAGGACGTGAACAACTGGAACATGGCTCTCGCCCAGAAGCAGACCACTCAGGAGAAGTACGACCTCGCCATGCAGGCACTGAAAACCCAGCATACCGCCAATATCCTCGCCATCGAGACCTCCTACAGCGAGCAGTCGCAGAACATCGATATCAAGGATGCCGGGAAGAAGAAATCACTCCTGGATAAACAGCTGGATAACCAGCGCAAGGCAGAGCAGGCTCATTTCGACCAGCAGGTGGCAACCGAACAGGCTTACCAGGATGCACTTTCCAAGGTGATGGAGCAGGGCGAGACAGAGCAGGAACTGACCCTGGAGCAGCAGCGCGACCAGAAACTGGAAGTGCTGAAGGGATATTACCAGGCAGCCCTCGACCTTGCCAAGCAGAACGGAGAGGACACCGTGCAGGTAGAGAAGGCATACAAGGATGCCCAGAAGCAGATAGAAAAGGAATACACCGCCAAGCATAAAGAGCAGCTTGATCAGCAAGACGACAAGAAGAAGCAGGCAAGGCAGGCTCTCGGCTTCGACCAGCAGAGCGAATACGACCAGCAGCTACAGCAGCTGAAGCAGGCACTCGATAACCAGTATATCACCCAGGAGGAATACGAGAAGAAGGTGCAGCAGATGAAGAAGGAATCCTTCATGAAGCAGGCGCAGTATTACACAGAACTCTTCAGTAATGCCGTGGGTGCATTGCAGAATGCCGAGATGGCAAACGTGGATGCCAAGTATGATGCCGAAATCAAGGCAGCCGAGGGTAACACCGCCCTTCAGGAAAAGTTGGAGAAAAAGAAAGCCAACGAGAAGCTGAAGATACAGAAGAAGTATGCCGACGTGAACTTCGCCATGCAGGCAGCTCAGATCATCTCGAATACTGCCACCTCCATCATGAAGGCATACAGCGAGATGGGTCCGATAGCCGGAAGCGTAGCCGCAGCCCTGATGGGCGTGACGGGTGCAGCTCAGCTTGCCGTGGCCAATGCTGAGCGACAGAAGGTGAAGCGAATGACCCTTAACGGAAGCAGCGGAAGTTCTTCTGCTTCCACCTCCAGAGTGGCAAGCGGCCGAGAGAGTGGAGGACGCATCGACGTGGAGCGTGAGCAGGACGGCAAGCACTTCAATGCCGAATTCTCGCCTGGCAAGCGTGGGTACATCGATAAGCCTACCGTCATCGTGGGCGAGGGGCCTAGAGGCAAGAGCAAAGAGTGGGTGGCATCGAATGCAGCCCTGGAGAACCCGACCATCGCCCCGCTCATCAGTCTGATGGATGCAGCCCAGCGTGCCGGACAGATAAGAACCTTCGATATGAGCAAGTATCTGATGGCCATGCAGGGCAGGGCGCTGGGTGGAAGTATTGAGCAGGGACCTGCTCCGTACCTGCTCAATACCCGCTCCGTGCCAAGTCTTAGCGGGGCTGATTCCTACGTCGCGACGCAGGAATCCCCACATCGCGACGCGGGAATTGCCGCGTCCGGACGCAGTAATGACGAGCTCCTGGCACTGGTCAGGGAGCTTCGTGACAACGGAGTCCGCGCCTACGTGGCGCTTACTGATCTCGATGCCAAGCAGGAACAGAGAAACCAGGCAAGGAAGTTTGCCAAGAAATAAAATCTTCAGAACATGAAAATAACGAATCTTGATAAAGGAAAGGCCTACCAGCTTGGCGAATCTGCCAAGCTGGAGGTGGAACGCACCAACCCGTTCTTCAATGACTACGGGGAGAGCACTTCTCCTCTGGATATTCCGGCAAGCGACTACAACCGCATGATACTGGGATACCCCGACACCTTTGGCTTGAGAGAAAAGATGGTGGCCACGAATGTGAGCATTGAGGATGGAGAATATTTCGCCCAATGCAGACAAATCATCCTCTCGGCGCAGCACAAGGGAAATATCTCTTCCTCGTTCTACATCAATGACGGGTCCTTCTACTCGAAGATACAGAACGTGAAGCTGAAGAGCATCTTCAAGGACGAGATGATACCGGGGTGCAGCACCATCGACAAGTGTATCGACTTCTGCCGGTCGCTCATCGGTGGCAGAAACGAGAACTACGATATCTTCCCCGTACTGCTTACCGATGATTCCGGCAAGGATACGGGCTACAACTACAAGATACTGAATGCCTGGGGCGACATCAAGCAGCTGAAGGATGCCAAGTACTGGAGGTTCAAGGATGCCGGAGGCTACGAATACGTAGATGCACCATGGGCGTGGGATTTCTGCCTGTATAACAAGAGCGATGCCATGTTTCAGGGCGAGGCTAGCAGAACCGAGTATGTGAACGAGATACCGGTGAGCCTATCCAGGGGTTACTACATTTCCCCGTTTATCCGTGCCAACTACGTGCTCAAGCGTGTATTCGCCTATTTCGGCTACGAGCTGAAGGAAAATTTCTTCACCCGCACAGAACCCTTCAGCAAGATGGTTCTGGTGAACAACGTGATAGACGTGATGGTGAACGGGCATATCCGCATCGAGGATCTCCTTCCCGATGTGTCGGTATCTGATTTCCTCTCGGTTTTTCGGAAAAAGTTCCTCTGTGAATTCGTTTCAGACGAGGGAACCCATACCGCCGATATCATCTTTCTCCGTGAAGTGGTGGATAGTGCGCCCGTGGCAGATCTCACCCGACAGATGACCGAGGAACCCACCTTATCTTATAAGATGGCATCTGATTACAAGCGTGTGGTGCTGCGGGCGAAGCATCAGGCAGACAGCGATGCCGAGGATAGCTACGACGACCTGAAGGATATGCTGGCCAAGAATTCGGGTGCCTACTTCGACAAGGTGGATGGATGCTTCTACAAGGACGGATATTCGGGCAACTATCATGTAAAATCGAAGATAGGCGAGGGTTCGCAGAGCTACGATACCGGTGAGGATGATACCGACACCCTGGATGTGGAGATTCCGGAAATGATTCCGGAAACGAGAACTCTTCAGTACAGGCAGTCGGCAAACGATGAGACTATCACCAGGGATATGGGCAGATACCTCTATATAGGCAGCTATGCCACACTTAACTCATCGATGAAGGTGGCCACGGAAGATAACTCCGAGAGCGAGGAAGAGGCAGTTACTACTCCGGTGATGCTGGCTTTTCCTTATGTTTCAACCGACGGCATGCCATGTGGTACCGTCACGGCTTATGATATTCATTATGAGTACGACAACCGGTTTGGTCCGCCATCTCACGCTTCCGAGGAGAAACTCTATCGAAGAATATTTGATTACGCGCTGGTGTATAACGGA
The DNA here is from genome assembly GCA_900555035.1 of uncultured Prevotella sp. Taxonomy (GTDB): domain Bacteria; phylum Bacteroidota; class Bacteroidia; order Bacteroidales; family Bacteroidaceae; genus Prevotella. The sequence continues at coordinate 12,854 of USJX01000051.1, read as the reverse complement.
GACGATGGTATCTTCGAGAAGTTCTACCGCCAGTATGACCTTCTCTTGAGGAACTCACTCCAGGAACTCAAGGTGAAGTTGCTGCTCACCCAGTCGCAGAAGCAGAACCTGGCATCCTATGCCAAGGTGGTGATCCGTGGCGTGAGCTTCTTCTTCAACAAGCTGAAGTTTACCCTCGGAGGAAAAAGCGAACCAGCGGAAAGCGAACTGAGAACCATCGCCCTGACTACCCCTATACATGAAGCTTCGCGGATGATAGATGTGATGCCAGCCATGAGCTGTAGATACAAATGGGTTGGCCATGAAGAAACGGTGGAGGTTTCGGAGAGTGCGTACAACAACTCGGGCGACGATAAAGACCGCACCTTCAAGATTATCTATCCTCCTCTTCCTTCAGCTGAGTATGTGGGGCAGAAATATGGCCTTCAGAAGTCTTACGTCAGTCAGAAGACCCGACATGCGACAATGTTCCGTCACTCCAAATGGGTGTACCATTGTACCACGGCGTGGCTGGAGTGTGTGGAGATATAGAGGACTTTCAGTCCTTTGTTTTATGCCTGTATTGTCTTAATTTTGCAGTAAAACAAGATTAAGATGATACAGGTATTATTATATCCAGACGCACTGAGCATGGTAGGCTCCATGAATGCCTTCGAGATATACAACAGCTCGAAGACAGACGTGGTATTTGTGCTCAAATATAATGGTGCATCCGAGAACATCGTGCAGCATACCTACTCGCCGAACGGCAAGGGGAGGGTGACGGTAGATGTTAAGGATATCATCCTCCCTTTGCTCAGCTTGCAGGTAAAGGACGAAAGCACCCCGTACAAACAACCCGACATCAAGAAGAATTTCGTAGCGAAAGTCTATGAAGTAGGGCATGAATCAGAGGCAAAGGTCATTAATTTCGGTGTAATCCGTGCCGGAGTGGATAGACTCTCCGATTCTGCCGACAACTTCCTGAAGTCGAATTTTCTTACCTGGCAGCCGCAGGTGAAGGCCGTAACCTACTACTCTCCGGAATTCCTCACCTATTACGCGGTGGAAGACTGTGAGATGATGTGCAAGGCCTATCTCTGGAACGGGACAGGATATACCGAGAAGACGGTGCAGCTCGCCCTGCTGGAGGCTGGAAACGTATATACGGTTCCGGTGCAGTATGCCATCATCGCAAAGGCTATAGGTGGCGATATCCTGCCATCCTACTATGATGTATGGGTAGAACGGGAAGATGGCGACCGTCTTACTTACATTCAACGCTACTATGCCGGAGACATGAAGAGCGAAGAGGAAGAATGGTTTCTTTTCGAGAACTCTCTTGGCGGCATCGACTGCTTCAGGGCTTATGGCAACAGCGAAAATACAGCCGAGCATACACATAACGTAGCAGAGATCGAGGATGATTCTGAGGAATACCGTGTAGATACTACCCGAAAATTCAAGAAGAATACGGGATTCCTGGACAAGAAAGAGCGGCAATGGCTGCTCGATTTCTTCCCTAGCCTGGGCAAATATGTATATCAGGGCACTTCACTGAGAAAAATTACTGTGATAGAGAGTGACGTGAACTATGAGGCGAAGGAGCTTCCCTCCAATTACAGTTTCACATACAGATACTCAGACGCAAGACCCTATCTGAACCTATCGAGAGTCAGGGAGGGCAGTTTCAGGCAGATGGATATCCACCTGCCGGATCTGGGAAATTTTACTATCGCCCCGCGCTTAGTTGAATGTTCCAGACTTACGCTTAGCGGCGGGGCTTTATTCCCGGTACAGAATCCTTATTCCGAGGAATGGGGAGTAACCACGCTCTCGGCCATCCTCACTCAGCTGGTGGGAGACTTGTCGGATTCCTACAACGGCGGAGGAGGCATTGGGCACAAGCACAGCAACATCGAACTGCTTGAGGCGCTCTCTGAATACAACCAGTATCTCACCTACCGTGGAGAGAAGCTGAAGGCAGGAACTGCCGATGAAGCCGATGATTTTTCAGAAAATGGCAAGGCTAGCCGGAAGATCCTGCGCAAGGATATCGAGGATGTGGCCAGGGGTCTCATTACCTTCGCAAAAGGTGCAAAGTTCGGAGATTTCGTATCGGGCATGACTGATGGCAAAGGGGCACTGATAGATGGAAAGGGCAACGCCGAGGTAGAGTCGATTACCGTACGCTCGTACATGAAGGTGATGGAGCTGATAGTGAACCGCCTGAGTGCGCTGGAAGGCGACCAGCTGTTCACAGAGAGTGACATTATCGAAAAGGTGAGCTATCTGGGCGATAACTGCTACGGCTTGAAACTCCGCTCTAAATATAAAGGCTACTTCACGGCACAGCATGTTAACAACGTACTCAAAGGTATCGTCAACAATATCGCCGCTGCTGCGATAGAAGGGAGCGAAGTTTCCTATTACACCTCATGGATGAGAGTGAACAGCGTGAACACTGTGACTAACTATATAGAGGTGTCTCTGTATCCAGACAACGAGGTTCCCGCCGGAAAGAATTTTCCTCCATGCGAGTTAATGAACATCGCAAGATGGGGAAACCAGACGGATGAGAGCCTTCAGCAATGTTTCTATCTATCGAGTTCTGAAGGCAGAATCGTGAAGCTTACGGGAGTAACCAAGCCTATCCTGGAGAACTGGAACTATGGCATGGTGTTCGGAGATATGCCATCCTTCCTGAAGGAACTGAAACTGCCGTTGGTGAAGGGACGGGATTACATGTATGCAGCCGGCATCATTACGCAAGACTTCATCCAGATAGACTATCAGGGCAAGCCTGTGGTTACTTATGTAGATAGAGGTCCGTGGAGTAAGACTGCCAAGTATTACTGCGCTGCTCTCAACGAGGAGACCGGAAAATACGAAACTTCTGATGTATGGTTTACGGGCTGTAAATGGAGATGCCAGAAGACGGGAACCCATACGGAACCTAGATGGAACAACACCGACTGGGCGATGATAGAAGGCAACCCTACCTTTGAAGTTAACTTCGAGGAGATGGAGACCCTGTATGATTTTGACAACTTTTCCGCACCCCTCACCGTCGTGGCAACCTTATACGGGCAGAATATTACGGATGATATCCTCGATAGGGACGTGGCGTGGACTCGATATACGGAAAACGCTGCGGGAGTCCAGCGGGTGGCATCGGATAATGTATGGGCAGAACAGCGTGGAAATGCCGGAAAATCCATCGTCATCGTCAAGAGTGATCTGGGCATAGACAGCGAGGGAGTTCCCAAAAAGATAGTATTCACTGCCACCGTCACCCTGCGTGACGGCATGGGAAGGGAGAAAGACCAGCAATCCGCTTCTGTGGATATTAATTAATATATATATATTAAGGTATGAAAACAAAAAGATTAGATTTTAATTTTCGACCGTTGAAGTTCAGCAAGTCTATATCGCTGGTGGGTACCACTCCAGGCATACAGACTTATGATGCCGAGACGGGCGAGTACAGTCCGGACTATACCACGGTTCCGGTGGTCGTGCAGCCGAGCCTGAGTGCCATCGATCCGGACGAGGTGATGCTTAGCGGACCTATCAACGCCCAGCTTACCAACATTACCTGGACGGAGATTGAGGCAGGCGTAAAGAAGACCATCGACACGACCAACACTCAGTATGGACTCACGATGACGGGTGATGATGCGGGCAGAGTCGTAGTGAACCGCAATGCGACTCCGGGTTCACCGATTACGCTTCAGTTTGATGCCGACTTCATCGACCCACGTACAGAGCAGGTGACTCATTTTACAATGACTTACCCAATCAAGTGCAAGAATGCCACGCTCTGCCAGCCGGTTGTGCTGCTCGATGCGTCTGACGTGAGCTTCTACAATCCGCTCAGAGACCAGGCAGAGCAGACCATCAACGCTTCCCTGCTTGTGGGTTCCGTTACGGCACAGGCCGATAAGTGTGCCTTTATCTGGGAGGTGCTGAGAGATAGTGGTGCATTTACAAAATGGGGCAGCAACGAGCTGGACCTGGAGGCTTCCGTGAGCGAGGATGGCGCATCCTTCACGGTAGATCGCTCACTGATGGGCGAGAAGATTGTTATCAGATGCAGGGCTAAGTACAGCAGCAGCGGCAATCCAGCCAGCGTACCGCTGAAGGACTCTGCTCCTGCAAAGATTGTTTCCATCGTTCGACGAATCCCGAAGTTCGAGTATGACTGGGCAGATGTGCCGATTAATCTTCCTGGAGGGCAGAAGACGGTATTACCTCGTACCATCATTACTGACAAGACAGGTGTTATCCCGAATCCATCCTCCGACCTGCTTCCTATCTACTACATGGCAACCAATCCAAAGCTGGCTTCAGGAGTTCCATCGTATGAGATGGTTGGCCATGGCATGCAGCCTACGCTGAGCACAGATAAAATCAGCGTAACGACCGGAGCCATCATGGGACTTGATGTCAAGGAGCTGAATCCGCTGATGCTGCTTACTGACGGCAAGGGTACGATACTTACCGACGACAAGGGCACGGCATTCGTTTTTCACTAATATTTATAATTCTAAATTTTTAAAGATATGGAAAAGTATATCAAAGCAAACAAGAAGGTGGCTGAGTTCTTGCACCTTCAGACTATTCGCAACGCAGTCAAGGACGGCCACTATCTTCTCTGGATTATGGACGTACAGCCATTCGGTAACATGGAGGATCTGCCAAACATCCTTCAGCAGATTGGCGGCCTTCTGCTTTCTGGCAGCGAGGCTAAGGAGGAGCAGGACGGAACTGTGACCCGCAAGCTTCCTACTCCGCTCGACAAGCGCTTCATCATGGACGGTGATGTTCAAACCGCGGAAGGCGGCGATGTAACAGATACTCCGGAAACAGACAAGGCAGGAGAAACAACAGGTTCTGAAGGTGGAAACGGCAACGGTGAAAACGGCGATTCCTCCGAATCTGGCACGGAGTCGGGTTCTGAAGACGACCCTGACCAAAAGAAGGAAGGAGGCGTAAATGAGTAAAGCAGCAGCATCCCGCACGATTAAGTTCATGTCGAAATCGGGCACATATACTGCCATTATCCAGTCGCCTAAGGGGGACCTGTGGCAGGAGTATAAGGGTACAACGGACGAGGTGACCGATATTGCGCCTAAGTTCAACGAGACGCAGCCACCGTTGTACTATGTTATCACCAGTAGCCGCTCTGCCGAGGGTCTTGCGACACCGGTATCGATGCTGTACTTCTTCAACGACCAGCCGATTACGTTTGGAACCAACGGCAAATCTATCGGTGTTCATGACGGTCTCTTCGAGAAGATTGTGCCAAGCGGCAGGGAGCAGCCTTACTACGGCATCAGGATCATCAATAACCTGGTGAAGGCAGCGGCCTTCTCAGCATGTACCATCAAGATGAAGGCTTCTATGCTTTACGGAACGATAACTGATTCTATCGAAGCAAGCTACAATATACCTATCAGTCCATCTACAGGTGATAGCTATAGAGTAACTATCGCATCCGGAGATAATAAGGTATTTACCGTCAATTCGCAGACAGACAGTTGCGTTCTCGAAGCGATAGCATACCTCTCGGGCGAGGAGCTTACCAAGAACCTGACTTACAAGTGGTGGCAGATGGTATTCAATGCGGAGACGAAGAAATGGAACTGGAACCTCCTTGCTGCAACAGGCAAGAAGCTTACGGTTTCTGCATCGCAGATTGACAACGTTGCCGACTTCAAGGTGGAGGTATTCCAGGATGGTGAGTCAAGAGGTACAGACGTACAGAGCGTGACCGACACAAGCGATCCGCTTTCTATAGACGTTAACCCGGTTCCTGCCGACGAGACCATCGAAGAAGGCAATCCTGAGCGCGACCATGTTACCTATACTCCTAAGCTGGTGTACCGAGACTCTTCTGCCGTAGCGGACGAAAATGCCAAGTTCTTTTTTGGTGCAAGAAGCGCATCGGGTGTTCTTCTGAGCAATGATGAGCTTCTTACTACTGCCACCAAGTCGTTCACCGTGACGGAAGCCATGTGCGTGCAGGGCGGTGGAGATATAACCCTGTATATTGCAGCAGCAGACTAGCCTATGATATCAGCGATAAGGTTTATCAGATTCCTCCGAATCGGTGTCGGTATATCCGACACCGATGTGGAGTATGCCGACTCAGCCAGCAACACCGTCGCCCCGACAACTGGCTGGCAGACTGAAGCTCCGAAGTGGCAGAACGGGCATTATATCTGGTCCCGCACGCATATCTACTACACCAATGGAACGGAAAAGATAACGAAACCGGTATGCCTGCCATCCGGCAAGGGCATTGACAAGATTCTGGAGATGTACTATCAGTCAACGTCGACTACGACCCTGAATGGCGGTACATGGGTTCCGGAACCTCCAAAGTGGCAGAACGGATATTATATCTGGACGTGCTCGTTCATTTACTATACGGATGGCACGATGACATCGACAAAACCCGTCTGTACTACTGGAGCACAGGGACCACAAGGTCCGCAGGGTAAGCCTGGCAAGGATGGTAAGGACGGTACATCGATTACCATCGAGGGAGATGCGAGCTTTCATTACCCCAACTGTCAGGAGCTACAGGCAGCCATCAGTGCCAATCCTACCCTGATTGTCCCCGGTGACCATCCGGTACTTTTCGACATATCTTCAGATGCCGGCTCCCTCAAGGCATCGCATAGTGCAGGGTACGATGTTCCGTCATTACTGACAGTTGATATCCGGGAAGACGGTAATATCTACTATTCGATACAGAAATCGAACACAGGAGAGTGTTATCTGCTGGGCACGGATGTGTATCATAACAATGGTCAGCGATGGAACAATATCGGCAATATCCAGGGACCTCAGGGAGAACCGGGCAAGGATGGCGCAGATGCCGTGCAGTACTATATGCACGTTGCCTGGTGCAACACCCCGGATAATTCAGATAATTCTTTCGTCACTTCGTGCGATGACGGCGACGAATATGCCTACATGGGCACATGCACCGATACCACGAAGGAAGATCCGGAAGTGTTTTCCGCCTACAGATGGACTAAAGTAAAGGGAGAGCCGGGTGAAAGTGCCGTTAGCATACAGATTTCGATGCCGGCAATATTGCACAAGAAGAGTAATTACGCAGCTACGTATAGCATTACCGTGAAGGCTATGAGGAATGGAGGGCTGCTGGATATAAAGAGCAGCATTCATTTCACGCAGTCGATGGCAGTAGGTGTTATCCCGAAGAAGTCTGTATCGGGCAAGATAGAGACAATAACGGTTAGTATATCGGCTAACGTATCAGCCAACGTGGATATGGTGTATGAAGCAACTGTAGCCGGGAGGGTGTATAGTTATACCATCCCCATCCGAACAGTTGAAGACGGCGCAGACGGAAAGCCTGGTGCAGCCGGCAAGAACGGCAAGTGGATGCGTGGTCCCCAGAGCTGGGAAGAGCTTGGAGAAGGATACACTTTCTATCCGCTCTCGGATGAGGATAGCGAGATGTTTGACGTTGTTGAATACGGCGGGAAATATTACGAGTGCAACAAGAAGCACGTGAAGAGTTCGGACACTACACCTCTTGATGACTATACAACATACGGAGGCAAGGGAAACTGGTCTCTAAGCTCGCAATTCAGCTTCGTAGCAACGAAGGTCCTCTGGAGTAAGATCGGACAGATAGACTTCTTCGGGTCTCAGTCTATTAATGTTTATGGCGAGTCGAATAACAGCAGAATCTGTCTGCGTGACGGAATCATTGAAATCTTCGGATCAGTTAACGCTGTGATTCCGAACATCCGCTTCGGTGTAGATCCTGCAACCGGATGCGCTATCATGTCGTACTACGACAACAAAGGCAACTGGCTTTACGATCTGGGTCCAGGCGGTTGGGATAACAAGAATGTCACCAAGGGAAGACTGGAATCCTTTGACTATCTTCCTGCGCATGAGTACCTGAACCTGATAAATAAGGGATATGGTATGACAGCATCAGACAGTCTTTATGAGCCACAAGCCTTCAAGATTGACGACAAGTCGTATTACTATAATGTTGCCGTGACCAAGGTTGACATTTGCTTATTCCCGAGATCGTATGCAGACGACTCTACAGAGCTATCGAAGCACCCTATTACAGGATACGAACCTGGAGCGAGGATAACATCCTGGAAGAAGCTGTATCAATATACAGCCGGACGCAAGGATAGTCTATACTTTGCGGACAGTGCGCATAATCTTACAGCAGAACTTGCGAAAGAGGCAGACGGGAAATGGTTTACATCTGGCAACATCTGCGACGGATCAAAGCTCATCAATCTTGCCAGCGGCAAGTATGTACGTAGGGGAACAAGTGTAAGAATGATGAAAGTACTGCATGTAAGCTTAGGCGGAACCACAAAAGTTCCTGCTTACGGATTCGACATTGGCGTTGTCGGTAATCTCTCGCATAAAATGGAATCAATAACAATTAGTAGTCAGATATGCCGCACTATAGGCAATATAACATTAAATTAAAATATTAAGATATGAAAACAGGAAAATTTGATTCTCAGACATTGACAACAGTCAATGCAGTAAACAGTGACCAGAAGTTCCCAATCGCGGATGCGAACGGAGTCATTACCCTGGTGTCGCTGGAAGTTCTGAAAAAGGCGGTAGCCGGAGGACTCAACCTCAACGCTATCGAGGATGGTATCTTCATCATGTATCACCGAAACAGCGATAACTATCCACTGATGGTGAAGCCGCACAAGTGGGCGTCCATCGAAGCCACCGGAGAGGTGGCAGATGGTGTAGTAGTATTCGAGGGCGGACGACACATCGTTGTAGCTCCTACAGAAGCCACCTCCCTTTCATGGGCCAGTGCAGCCGTACAGGGAGACACTACCTTTTACGGAAATGATGAGAACTATGCCGCAGAGGTTACCGGTAATAACCGCCTAGCTGCGATGCTCGATTTCGACGGACGAAAGCACACAGATGCCATCATCAAGGCATCTTCTGCGGATCATGTGACGAATACCGCATCGTATGCTCCAGGATATTGTCGCGCATATAGTCGTGCAAACAGTAAAGGTAAGGGCTTGACAGCTGGTTACTGGTGGTTGCCATCCGTAGGAGAGAGCCTGATGATGTACTCCAATGCGCTCAAGATTAATTATGCGCTGTCACTCATTAATGGAGCTACACAGCTTGATCTCGGTTCATGGTATTGGACATCTACCGAGCGCAGTTCCCAGAGCGCGTGGAATCTGTACTTCAGTGACGGCAACCTCTGCAACTGGTACGATAAGGTTCAGATTAAGGGTCATGTTCGCCCGGTTTCAGCATTTTTACGATAGTTAGTTGTTAATAGTTAATCGTCCTCGACCTTAAAGTCGAGGACACCCCAAAAACGCAAATTAGAAAATATCAATCAAGAGAGATATGGCAGCAACAAAGTTGGCAAGCAAAACGAGAATATACCTTGATGTCAAGCAGATGCTTGACATTGCAATAGATGTTGTCAGAAATTTTCCGAAATCGCAGCGTCCGGTATTTGGAGACAGGCTATGCAATATGCTTATTGACAGTCTGAATCACATCGCAAAAGCGTATATGCTTGGCGATTTGAATGTTCGCATTGAGCATCTCGCACAGTTGCAGACGAACCTTGAAGTTATATCAACCTTGATTGATATTGCAGGTGAACAGAGGTGGATAATGGGTACGAGCAAGCTGGCAAACCTTCTCCGACTGCGGGATAGTGTTGGCAAACAATGCACAGCATGGAAGGGATCACTCCTCAGAGCGCAGGCTACCGAAAGAAGTTCCAGACAGCAGCCCGTAGCTTGAGTGGTTTAAGCCAGGGTCGGTAAGATAAGTCAAGCCGAGAGAGCAACCTTCCTTACTAAATGGGCCGCATCCTATCATGTATAGTTAAGAACAAGACATTTGCGGCGACTACCGAGAACAGTTCCCAGAACGCGTGGAATCTGAACTTCAGTGACGGCAACCTCAACAACTGGAACGATAAGGTTCAGAATAAGGGTCATGTTCGCCCGGTTTCAGCACTAAATAAGGAAGATAAGTAAAGCAAGATAGAAAATGATAGATTTTGACATACTCTTAGAAGCATATTTCGACTGCCGCCGTCACAAGCGGAAAACAGTAGGCGCTACGGAATTTGAGATGAACTATATGAGCAACCTCGTTCAGTTGCTCGATGAAGTCAATTCACGTCAATATAAGATAGGAAAATCTATCTGCTTTGTTGTCAAGTACCCTCGCTATCGAGAGGTGTTTGCCGGTCAGTTCCGTGACCGCATTATCCACCATTACATCGCACTGAGACTCGAACCACTGTTCGAGTCTCAGTTTTCTGACCGCACATACAACTGCCGGAAAGGCAAAGGCCAGCTGGCTGGTATCAGACAGCTTCAGCAGGATATAAGGGAGGTGAGTGAGAATTACACGAAGGATGCCCATGTGATGGGAATAGACCTACAGGGCTTCTTTATGAGCATCCACAAACCGCTTCTTGCCAAGATGGTAGATGACTTTATCGTAGATAATTACCATGGGGATGACAAGGAAGATCTGCGCTGGCTATGCAGCATGGTGGTTATGCATCATCCCGAGAAGGATTGCGAGAAGAAGAGCGCAGATTATCTCTGGGAGTTTCTGCCTAAGGAGAAGTCATTGTTCACGAATGGAGAAGACAGAGGTGTAGCTATCGGCAATCTCTTTGCCCAGCTCTTTGCAAACTTCCTGCTATCGAAACTCGACTGGAAGATAAATTACTACTGTAAGCATCATGTGAGATATGTAGATGATATGGTGCTGGTAGCAAGGAGAAAAGAGACACTCCTTCGCTTGATGCCGATGATAAGAGAGACGCTTGCATCTTTAGGCTTGCGGCTGAATGAGAAGAAATTCTATTTTCAGCATTATTCCAAGGGAGTAAGGTTTGTAGGAGCCATCATTAAGCGAGATAGGATATATTCAGTTAATAATACGGCCAATAACTACAGAAAGTCAGTACGTAGGCTCAATGATGCCGCAAAAGCTGGAAATATTGAAGCTATCAGCAAAGCCATCCAGTCGGTTAATTCGTATCTGGGTATCTTCAGCCATTATAACGAATATGGCACGAAGAGAAAGATTATCAAAGAAGAGCTGGATAAGGAATCCTGGCAGTACTTCACGGTTAAGGGGCATTTTCAGTCGATTCACCTGAGAAGGAAGTTTGATACCGATATCAAATATAAAAATATGGCAAATGAAATTTTAAATAGAAAAATAGAAGACAGAAATGATGTTCCGGACGAGAGCGAAATATCTAGATTGTTGGATAGCGGATACGAATTGGAGATATATGCAACCCCAAATGGGCGCATACGAATAGAAGGATTTCCGCCATCCTAATAGTATCTGTAGGATTGTAGGACTGTAGGAGACGAAATCTCCTACAGTCATTATACTAAAACACGCCTTCGTACCCAATAAGATCACGATTTGCTTCTTTACAATCCTGAGGGGTGTAGATATTCGTAATCTTTACAGACGAGTGTCTGGCTTGATCTCTAACCGAAAGAAGATCGGTTTTTGCCTTAATCATATTGGTGATTCCCGTATCCTTCAGGCTATAGAATTTATAGAAATCACTTAATCCCAGCGTCTTTTTTACATTGTCAACCCAGAATCTAGAGAATCTATCAGCCGGTATCGGCGTCATTCCCGGGCGGAACTTTTTCCCGAAAAGGTAGAAGTCGGGCGGAGCTGAAAAAATATCCAATTCTTCCATCAATGCGATGACATGATTCGGGATAGTAACAATGGCATCATGCCCATTTTTAGTATATGAGCCATTAAGAGTTAACGTCTTCTTTTCCCTAGATATATCCTTGATTTTCAGAAAAGTCATCTCGTGAGGACGAACAAACAAGTAGTGAAGGATATAACAGGCTAAAAGAAAGTGCTTATTCTCCTTCTCTAGATATGACTTAATTTGTAATAGCACGTCATTTGGTATGACGCTTCGATTCTTCGGACCCAGTTTTGTGGAGGCGTTAACGCCTTCAGTCGGATCCTTCTGGACATATCCTCTCTCTATGAGATAGCCGGAAAACGATTTCAGCCAACCAATATAGTTATTTCTCGTTCGCAAGGTATTATTTCTTTCAACGAGAACATAATCTAAAAAATCGCACACAAACTTCTTGTTAAATTGATAGATATAAGTAATCTTCCTATCTTTCTCTACCCATTTGAGCATAAACGACAATTTGCACTCGTAATTGCATTTGGTTCCAGGCTTTATGCCACCTTCTTTAGCAATTTTGGCGAGATATGTTTTATATTTATCGCACACGTCACTAAATAAAGCATACTCCTCTGGGTATGACTCTTCGATCCACGGATTCCATCCGTCAAGAAGCTTCTGGGTAAGACGCTTAACGAGTTCTTCTCCGTAAGCTCTTTGATTTCGCTTTCCTTTAATATGGTTAAGCATAATCTTCTTCAGGCGCATTGTATTGATACAAGGATCGAATGCCTTGAAGGATACGTAGCATTCCGACGCCTGATGAAAAGCAGGGGGAGTCCATCCAATTATTTGCTGGATAGCCTGTTTACTTTCGCGATGAGACAATTTTTTTTTGGTCATTTCTCTAATTTTCTTTAGTGAAACGCCCTAGTTGATACTATATTAATAACACACACAGAATTGAGGCATTACGTATGCTTCATATAATCTGTTATATATATAAAACGGATTCATCGAAGATATATTATATTATATAGTAATTTCTTCTTCAGATTAAAGGAATACCGAAACAAAGAGTGATACCTTAATTCCGCAACACTTTGATTTAACTTTATTTATAAGTACCTGAGCAACA
>USJX01000050.1 GCA_900555035.1 uncultured Prevotella sp. | reverse complement strand
ACAGATCCTATCACATACTTACTAAAACTAAATTAACCACTAAAAAAACTAATATCTTTTTTCCTCACTTTAGAGGAAAAATCCCTATGTAACATTTATGAGAAGGGCTCCCCAACCCTTCTAACTACCCTTTTAGGGTTTTGTTCATTAACCACTTGCAAAATTATGCATTTTATTTCAATCCGCCAAATTTTCCAAGCACTTTTTGATAGAAAACGACAAATATTAATACTTTTTAAAACTTGTAACCCACCGTCATCAGCACCTGATGGCGATTGTTATCTACAGATGTAGCTGGAGCCGCCTTGGCACCGGCATTCTCCCAGGCTGCAAATGGGTAGAAATCACCCTTCTGGCAACTATACTGGTAAGCCACATCGAAGAAAAGACCCTGGTAGTTGAAGCCTACACCGGCTGTCACCCTGTTCGTAGCCTTCCAGTTGGTATAATCCGTAGATGTGGAATAGATGGTTCCCTGCGAAGCGATGGTCTGGTCGCGGTCGGCAGTTTCCTTGAACATCGGAGATACATAGTTGTAGCCCAGACGGAGCGACATCAGCGGAATCGGCTTGTACTCCAAACCCAGCTTCAGGGTGCTTACGCCCTGCAACGAATGCTTGGTGTGGTCGTTCATGGCTGCATCGCTGCTGCTGGTCTCGTAATAGTCGCCATACCAGGAATCATAGTAGCCGCCATCCTTCACACGATTGTCCATGTGGTCGTACCAGGCATATTCATAGGTAGCACCCAGGGCGAGACAGTTGCCCACGGTGTGACCCAAGCTCACGCCCGCTTTCCAAGGGGTGTTGAGGCGATAATCCAGATCCACGGAGTTGGAATTGCTACCCTCGGCATAGTTACCATTGTCGTCAACGATGTTCATATCCACCATTGCCAGGTCGGCAGTACCGCTCAGCGAGAGGTCGTAGAACACTGGCGAATTGACGTAGGCACCGATGCGGAACGGAGAATCTGCCACAGGGCGGAAGATAACACCCAGTTTGGCATCATAGCCCGTACCCGTGATGCGCTGGCTTTCCCAGGCAGCGCCGTATGCATCCTTATCTGCCACATAATTCTCGGTATAGAACGAGTTGTTGCGATAGTGTACATCGTGCAGACCGATGGTGAAGCCCACCCATACACGGTTGTTGAACGACAAGCTCAGGTTGAAATCATATACGCCGATGTAGCCTTTCTGGTACTGGCCGAAGAGGAAGGATTTTCCATCGTAGGTAGCCTGGTTACCCTGGTCGTCGGTTCCCATCAGTTTATTGTAGTTGGCATCCACTGCGCTCCAAACCTGGTCGCCGGCGTCCTTGCCGTATTTCTTGTCCAAATCCTTGGCGTAGGCTGTCTTGGCAGATGCCCACTTGGTTTGTGAGGCACCGTTCAGATAGTTGGCAGCGGTAAGGATCTGCGAGAAATTGGTACTCTTGTGGAAGTTGAAACCGGCATTGATTTTCACGCCGGCACTGTTGTCACCACCAGCCCAGACAAAACCAATCTGGTCGAAGCTAGGCACCGACTTCTTTCCATTGAAGGATATCGTAGTATGATCGAAGTCGAATTGGGTATCGGCATCTGGCTGTGCGATGACGCCAGCCGAGAGGCTTACCATGCTTTTACGGAAGAGACCGATGCCGGCAGGGTTGCTCGACATGGTTGAGATGTCGGCACCCAATGCTTCCATCGCACCACCCATACCTACATAGCGTGCGGTTCCCGTGAGGGAGTTTTCCGCAAATTTAGTATCCAGGTAGGTTTCCTGGGCAGCGGCGCTCATGGATGCCATGAGTGCACTGGCAAAAAGGATATGTTTTATTTTTAAATTATTCATTTTATTCATTGTTTTTTAATTGATATTGAAAGCTTCTGCCCTTACAGGGCGTGTTATCGGCGACCGCCGAAACCGCCACCGCCACCGGAACGGCTTCCGCCACCTCCGCCGAAGCCTCCTCCGCCGCCGAAGCCGCCACCAGAGCGACCACCGGAGTTGGAACCACCGAAGCTGGCACCGCTGCGATTGCCGAAGCCACCGAAGTTGCTGCGGTCGAAGGTGTTGGTGTTGTTATTGCTGCGGGTATTGTAATTGCGCTGGCTGTCACGTCCGCCAAAGTTGCGGTTGGCTACACTTCGGCGTGTACCGTTGCCCACATAGCCCTTGTCGCCGTTATATCTAAAGCTGCGGTTGCCGGCATATCCGCCAGAATTGCGGCCGCCATAAGTTACATGCCCTATTATCGGACCACCCCAGTACCAAGGACCATACCAGCCGCCCCAGCCGTAATACCAAGGGTCGTACCATCCGCCATACCATCCGGCATAGCCGTAGTACCATGGGTCATACCAAGGATCAAACCATGGGTCATACCAGCCGGCATAATAGCCATAGCGCCATGGATTGTGCCATCCCCACATGCGCGAACGCCAATAGTACGGGCCATAGCCATAGTAGCCGTAGAACCAAGGATCATAATAGCCATCCCAGCGGCTCATGCGGCGGGTATAGTCGAAATCCTCATCCTGGTCGGCGTACTTCTGGGCAAAATAAGCATCGTCATAGATGCTGTCGGGTCTTACCCCCTTGCCCACATGAAACTGTATGATGTCGTTGCCGAGCGAATCGGTACCCACATGCTCATAATGACTGAAGATGCGTCCGCCCCTGTTGTACTCATCCACATCTCGTCCGCTACCACTCCAGAAGAGTGAATAGAGGCTATCTCTGCGAGCGCGCTGCGCAGCATACTGCTGCTGGAGGCGTGCCCGCTTCTCAGCCTTTTCCTGTGCCTCCTTCTTCGGATTGAAGTAGAGGTCATCGTCCTGCGCCATCGATGTCAATGGCATGGCGGCTGCCATCAGGACTGCCAGAAGATACATTTTCTTCATTGTATAAATCTCCTATTTAAATTGCCCCTTGCAGGGCAGTTTTTCCTTTAATTTTAGCCTTAATCTTAATCTAAATGCAAAAATATCACATTTCTTTATGCAAAAATACAGAATTTCCCTAAAATAATGTAGGTTTTCCCCTATTTTTTTATAATTTTGCAGAAGATTTAAAATAATTCTAGCTTTTTTGAGCATTCAAAGGCGTTTTATGACAAGAAATTAATACAAATTAAACATGAAATATTTAGTAGCGACATTCAACATCGAGACTACCGCCGACTTGCTGCAAGCCTGCCAAGACCTGCTTGCCGACGGAGCTGCCGAGGCAGGATTCGAGTCGTTTGAAGAAACGGAAACGGGCATGGAGGCATACGTGCAGAAAGACCTCTTCGACAAGGAGGCACTGGATGCCTATATCGCCGACTTCCCTATCATCGACACCCGCATCACCTACGACATCAAGGATGCCGAGGACAAAGACTGGAACCAGGAATGGGAGGAGCAGGGCTTCGACCCTATCTTCGTAAATGACCAGGTGGTGATCTACGATGCCAAACATCCGGAGCTTTATCCCGACACCAGCAACCGTCCCGACATCATCGAGATTGGCATCGAGGCTAAGCTTGCCTTCGGAACCGGCAACCACGAAACCACCCGCATGATCATCTCGCAACTGCTGCAGATGCCGGTGAAGACCAAGCGTGTGCTCGACTGCGGTACGGGAACGGGCATCCTGGGACTCACCGCCTCCAAGCTGGGCGCCAAGGACGTGGTAGGCTACGACATCGACGAATGGAGCGTAGAGAACGCCAAGCACAATGCCGTGCTCAATGGCGTGGAAAATATGGAAGTACTCTTCGGCAACTGCAATGTGCTGACTCACGTGAGCGGCGTATTCGAAGTGGTGATGGCGAACATCAATCGCAACATCCTGCTCGACGACATGCGCCTCTTCCGCAACGTGATGAACATTGGCGGAACCCTGATTCTAAGCGGTTTCTACGAAGAAGATGTTCCTGTGCTGCTCGAAAAGGCAGCCGAACTGGGATTGCATGAGGTAAAAAGACAAGTGGATAACAACTGGACATGCCTGGTATTAGGCTAAAGGCTAAAAGAAAGGCTTTTAAAAAAACAAAAGAGAGGCTTAATATGAGGCTGTCAACTGCCTGTTTGCAGGCAAAGAAAAAGGCTGATATTCGAGAAATCGAAATATCAGCCTTTATTCATTTTCATCAAATACCTTTTCGCTCTTGTTGCTTCCTATGCAAAGCTGCTTCAGGTCGTAGTAGCTGCCGTTGTAGATATCGAAATCCACATAGCCCCTGATGCCCGGCAGTTTGCCAGCATCAGTATGCTGCCAGAACTTCCACTTGCCCTTGTATTGCACCTTATCCACATAGTAATGGGCTATCCAGTAAGGGTAGTCATCAAAGACGGGCGCACCGAGATACTGCTCCTTGAATTTATAATAGGTGTAGATGATAGGTTTCACATGATACTTATCCTCCACGATATGCAGCCACGTGAGCACATCGCGCTGGAAATCCTCCACACTCTTATCATCGGGCTTATGCTCGATATCCAGAACCGGCGGCAGGTCACCATCGGCAAGATGCACCTGTTCCAGGAAATAATACGCCTGTTCGCGTGCCGTAGATTTATTGCTCCAGAAATGATACACGCCACGGATGAATCCGAAATCGCGTGCCTGGTTGAAGTTGGAACGGAAATTCTCGTCCAACCTGTCGGAGCCTTCGGTGCTCTTGATGATGACAAAGCGCACAGGGCAGCCCTTGATCATCGCACCCTTCAGCTGCTCCCAGTCTATCTCACCCTGGTAATGCGAAATGTCGATGCCATGAATCTCATAGCCCTCGGGATACACCTCGTCGCCATAGAGCGCACGCCAGCGGAAACCGGTAGGTCCTACAAAGAAACGGTAAAACAGGAAGACATAGAGAACGACAATGGCCGTTCCGCCTATCCACCATGCCCAGCGGGGGTATCGCTGAAACAAAGAAGACGAACGCTTCCTTGCACGAGAGCCGCCACGCCGAGTAGAAGCAGAAGGCTTTTTCCTCGGCATAGCAGTCTTTTTTTGCGTAGAAGTCGTTCGTCTTGACATATAGATGATTAAAAGTATTTATTCTTACTTAGCCTGCTCCAACTGGAGAGTCTTAGTGGTCTGGTCGCAAACCTCAGATGGACCCCAGTACTGGATAGGACCTGGATATACATAAGCTGTCTCCTTAGCCCACTGCTCACGCTTAGAAGCGAAGAACTTGAATGGAGCACCGTCGAGCTCTACGAGAGCCTTGCGGATAACGGGCTTGTTGGCACCGTTACGACGCTCGATGTTCATCATCATAGTGATTGGCACACCACCGGCAATCCACTCAGCAGCAGGAGCTGTTGTGTTCTTGATGATTGACATGTAACCGGTCTTGCCGTTAGCGATGAGGCGAGATGCGTTGAAACCGAGTGAGTAGCAGTAGTCAGCATCGTAGTTAGAAGGAGCTGCGCAACGTCCCTCGTAACCGAAGAAGTGGTGCTGAGCTGAGAACTTACCTACGAACTTACCCTCCTCCTTCCAAGCAGCCAACTTCTCAGCTACCATGCGAGAGAGCAACTTCTCTGTCTCGATGAGAGATACCTGTACGTTTCCGTGAGGGTCACGGTCGAGGCAAAGCTGGCGAGCTACGTCTGCTGGCAATGACTCCAATACTGCGAGGTTGTCCTTAGCGATAGCGCCCTTAACGAAAGCAATCTGCTCCTCAGCGCTAGCGAACTCACGGCTCTCGCCTGTAGCTGGGTCTGTAAGAACCTCGTTCAACTCTGCGATGAGCTTCTTGATAGCTGGGATGAACTCGATCAAGCCCTCTGGAATGAGAACAGTACCGAAGTTGTTGCCCTCAGCAGCACGGTTGGCAACAGCTGTAGCGATGTATGTTACAACGTCATCCAAAGACATCTCCTTAGCCTCTACCTCCTCAGAAATCAAGCAGATGTTTGGCTGAGTCTGGAGAGCGCACTCAAGAGCGATGTGAGATGCTGAACGACCCATCAACTTGATGAAGTGCCAGTACTTACGTGCAGAGTTACAGTCGCGCTCGATGTTACCGATGAGCTCAGAGTATGTCTTACAAGCTGTATCGAAACCGAAAGAAGTCTCAATCTGCTCGTTCTTCAAGTCACCGTCGATAGTCTTAGGGCAACCGATTACCTGAACGCCATACTTCTTGGCAGCATAGTACTCAGCGAGAACGCAAGCGTTGGTGTTAGAGTCGTCACCACCGATGATAACGAGTGCCTTGATACCGAGCTCGCGGAGAATCTCGATACCCTTCTCAAACTGGTCTTCCTTCTCCAGCTTGGTACGGCCAGAACCGATGATATCGAAACCACCAGTGTTACGGTACTCGTCCATGAGCTCAGAAGTAATCTCCATGTACTTGTGATCTACGAGACCGCCAGGACCGAGGATGAAGCCATAGAGCTTGTTAGCTGGGTTGAGAGACTTCACACCGTCGAAGAGACCAGAGATCACGTTGTGACCACCAGGAGCCTGACCACCAGAAAGGATTACACCTACGTTGAAAGCAGGGAGTTCCTTAGCCTCGCCAGCCTCGAAAGTAATGACAGGCATTCCGTAAGTGTTAGGAAACAACGCCTTGATTTCATCCTGATTTCCTACTGACTGAGTAGCCTCGCCTTCAACTGCCTTTACAGGACCCTGAAGAGCCTTAGGCAACTTTGGCTGATAAGCCGCTCTTGCAATCTGCAATGCACTTTTTTCCATAATTTCTTTTTATCTTTTAATTAGTTGAAACTTCAAAAACACTGCAAATTTAAGCTTTTTCTACGAGATACGGAAAGAAAAATGCTAAAAATGCGTTAATAACGATATTTTTTTTGATTTTTCATGGCTTTTCCAGAGATTTTTATTATCTTTGAGCATTGTTTTCAACCAATTATTAATTTAGAGAAAAGAAATATGGCTAACAAAAGAGATTTAAAACGTACTATTAACTACATCACCAGCGAGCTCTTCACTGAGACTGTAGTAGCGTCTTTGTACAACGGAACTCCTCAACAGGCAGACGTTGAAGGTATCCTTTCTTCCATCGTGATTGTGAACGAAGATTTCATCAAGCGTGTGTCTCATCCTGAGCCAGGCATCAAGCCGGGAGCCTACTACAAGCGTCTGATGGCAGACCTCAGCAAGCAGGTGGGCGAGATTATCGACCAGATTTCAAACCTGGGATAACCTGAGATAACCTGGGATAAGGAAGATTGCAGAACTTGAAGCAACAACCTGCAAGTATTTACACCTATTTATATATAAAGAATGGTAAAAGACATTTGTCAGTGGATATTATATAAATACTTGGGATGGAAGAAGGATGTAACCGTAGGCCATCCCAAGAAGTTCATCATTTGCCTGGCTCCGCACACCAGCAACTGGGATTTCCTGATAGGACTGCTCTTCTCAAGAGCTGAGGGCATCAAGAGCAACTTCCTGATGAAGAAGGAGTGGTTCTTCTGGCCGCTGGGACCTATCTTCAAGAAACTGGGCGGTGTACCGGTGTGGAGAAGCAAGCATACGAGCATGACCGACAACCTTGCCGAGACTGCCAGGAAGCGTGAAACTTTCGGTCTCTGCATCACACCAGAGGGCACCCGATCGCTCAACCCTGACTGGAAGAAGGGGTTCTACTTCATCGCCCTGAAGGCAGGCATCCCTATCCTGCTCTACGGCGTGGATTACGAGAAGAAGCTCATCCAGTGTACCAAGGTTATCATCCCTTCGGGCGATGTGGAGAAGGACATGAGAGAAATCAAGCTCTACTTCAAGGACTTCAAAGGCAAGAAGCCCGAGAAATTCACAATAGGAAATATCGACTGATAACAACGAACATAGTATAACACTCCGATGCTTCGGAGTGTTACACTAACAGGAGAAAGTAAGTGAAACAAAATAAATTTATATCATATTGTCTGATAAGCAGTTTGCTTATTCCGGCTGGAGCTGTCATCCAGGCAGAAGCCGCAGAAATGTCTTCTGCCCTTGATGCATCCGCCATGAACCCTTCGGTAACGAAGATCAAGGTGAAGAAAGCTTCCGCCAAAAACGCAAACGGATATGACGAGGGGAACAGCTACGCCTGGGAAGACATCGAATACGATGACGACCCATGGGTGTTCAATGCCTCCCGCCCCTACTTCGTGACTGCCGGCCTGCAAAACCGGCACCTCTCGCTGTGGGCTTCTCACGGACGATATTGGGATGCGGAGCGCGGATGGAAGTGGCAGCGCCCCAACCTGTTCTGCACCAACGAAGACCTCTTTACGCAGACCATCGTGGTGCCCTACCTCATCCCCATGCTTCAGAACGCAGGAGCCATCGTCTTCACGCCTCGTGAACGCGACTGGCAGAAAGAGGAAGTCATCGTTGACAACAACGACAGAAAATCCATCTCCTACATAGAGGTGGATAACTCCAAGAAATGGAAAGACTGTGACTCCCTGGGCTTCGCCAACGCCAAAGACGTGTACAGCGACGGAGAAAACCCCTTCAGAATGGGTACGGCTAGACAAGTGAAAGCCACTAAGAAAAAGAAAAAATACAGTCTCGTCAGCTACCAGCCGAAATTCAAGGAAGCTGGCAAGTATGCCGTATATGTAAGCTACCAGACCCTGCCCAAGAGTGTGACCGACGTGAAATACATCGTATATCACAAGGGACAGGCCACGGAATTCACCGTGAACCAGCGCATGGGCGGAGGCACCTGGGTATATCTCGGAACCTTCGATTTCGACGAAGGCTGCAACCAGCAGAACCGGGTGGTATGCACCAACCTGGCTTCCAAGAGAGGCGTGGTTACCACCGATGCCGTGAGATTCGGCGGAGGAATGGGTAATATAGAACGAGGCGGCAACGTGAGCGGACTGCCACGCTGCCTGGAAGGAGCCAGATACTACGCCCAGTGGGCGGGCGCTCCCTACAAGATATATGGCGGCAGAAAGGGACAGAACGACTATGCCGACGACATCAATACCCGTTCGCTGATGACCAACTGGCTGGGCGGCGGAAGCGTATATATGCCAGCACTCAACGGCAAGAACGTGCCGCTGGAACTATCGCTCGCCCTGCACAGCGACGCAGGCTACGACCCCGACGGTAAATCAACCTGGGGCGCACTCGCCATCTGCACCACCGACTACAACGACGGTATGCTGAACAGCGGAGTTTCCAGATTTACTTCAAAGGATTTCGCCAAGGCATTGCGTGACAACCTAGTACAGGATATGACCAAGACCTTTGGTTCATTCGGAAAGCGATACCTCTGGGACCGCAACTATTCGGAAACCCGACTGCCAGGAGTGCCATCTGCCATCCTCGAAATGCTCTCGCACCAGAGCTTTCCGGATATGCGCATCGCACAAGACCCGATGGGCAAGTTTACCATCGCCCGCTCCATCTACAAGACCATCCTGAGATATGTGAGCAGCAACCACGACGAAGATTACGTGGTGCAGCCGCTCGCTCCCAAGAACTTCAGCGTAGAGGTAGATAAGTTCGGATACGCCAAACTCACCTGGAATGCGCAGCTCGACAAGCTGGAACCTAGCGCCAAGCCTTCCCGCTACATAGTATATAAGGCAGAGGGCAAGGGCGGATTCGACAACGGAACCCTGGTGCGCTCGCCACAGCACTACGTAAAGATGGAGCCAGGCAAGCTCTACAACTTCCGGGTAGCAGCCGTGAATGCTGGCGGCGAGAGTTTCCCTTCAGAAACCCTGTCGGCACTCTACAATCCATCGGCATCGCACAAGGTGTTGGTGGTTAACAACTTCCATCGTTTGGCTTCACCACAGGTAGAAGACAACGGCGACATTCAGGGCTTCGACCTAGACAAGGATCCGGGCGTAAGCTACGGACTGACGGCTGGCTGGAGCGGCAAGCAGCAGGTGTTCGACATCCACAAGATGGGCATCGAGACCACCTGGGGATTGGGCTACTGCGGCAACGAAATGATAGGCCAGTTTGTGGCTGGCAACGACTTCAACTATACCGAGGAGCATGCCCGTGCCATCGCATCGAGCAGCAAATACAGCATAGCCAGCTGTTCGAGCGAAGCCATCATTTCGGGTAAGGTGAAGATGACCGACTACCACGTGGTGGATCTCATCAACGGATTGGAGCGTGACGATGGCTATACCCATCAGTACTTCAAGACCTTCACGCCAACCATGCAGAAGCGTATCAGATATTATGCCCTGAACGGCGGCAAACTGCTGGTAAGCGGTTCCTACAACGGCAGCGACATGCAGACCGACGAGGAGAAGGCGTTCATGAACGACATCTTCAAGGTGCAATATGAGCCTACGGGTACCAAAATCATTGTGCAGGACATCAACCCGGAGGATTCCACCATCACGGAACGAGACAGCATCGTGACCACCGACCCTATCATCGAGGGTCTGGGCAAGGAGTTCGGCTATTACTGCCAGCTGAATGCCCGCCACTATGCAGCCACTCATCCCGAGATACTCAAGCCAGTGGGCAGAACTGCCTTCTGCGCCATGCGATACCTATCGGGCACCAGTGCAGCCGTGGCTTACAAGAGCAGCAGCTACCGCACCTTTACCATGGGCATCCCGCTGGAGTGCATCAGCGACGAGAAGACCCGCCACGGCATCATGCTGGGTATCCTCAATTTCTTAACGGAATAATTTAAAATTAATAATAATATGTATAAGATTCTAGCAAACCAGTCTGGCACACGCTCTATCGAAGTGAGCGACCAGCATTTAGAGACTATTGACAAGTATCAGTTGCTCCGCAACCTCGTAGATAGCAATGGCATCGTTGACGAGGAAGTGCTCGACAAGTTGAAGTTCAATGTACGCGCCCTCCTGGAGAGCAGCGACATCAAGGACAAGGAGTTGCTCGACCTCTGCCTCGACGTGATCTACAACCAGAACATGAAGGCTTTGGGACTCCACAACCTCGTATTGCTCTACGTGGATTGGAAGGAGAAGAAGGATGCACAGGAAGCTGCTGATGCAGAACCAGATGCAGTAAATGATTAAAGTAGTTTGAATGGAATATAAGTTAACAGATTTCCTGCCAACTACCAAGAAGGAGTGCGAACTCAGAGGCTGGGACGAACTGGATGTAATCCTCTTCTCGGGTGATGCCTACGTGGATCACCCATCCTTCGGACCTGCCATCCTGGGACGAATCCTGGAGGCGAACGGCTACCGCGTGGCCATCGTTCCGCAGCCCGACTGGCACGGCGACTTCCGTGACTTCAAGAAGCTGGGTCGCCCTCGCCTCTTCTTCGGCGTATCGCCGGGAGCCATGGACTCGATGGTAAACCGCTACACGGCCAATCGCCGTATGCGCAGCGAGGATGCCTTCAGTCCGGACTCCCGCCACGACATGCGCCCCAACTATCCGTCTATCGTCTATACCCAGATACTGAAGAAACTCTATCCCGATGTACCTGTGGCACTGGGCGGTATTGAGGCGTCGCTGCGCCGCATCAGCCACTACGATTACTGGAAGGATGAACTGCGCAAGTGCATCCTCTGCGATTCGGGTGCCGACCTCATTCTCTACGGCATGGGCGAACGCTCTATCGTGGAACTTGCCAACGCCTTCGCCGAAGGCAAAACCATGGACCAGATTCACGAGATGCCGCAGGTGGTTTTCTACTGCAAGGAGAAGGACATTCCGGGCGGATTCAAGGCCGATGACATCATCCTGCACAGTCATGAGGAGTGCCTTCACAACAAGAAGGGACAGGCTGAGAACGTGCGCCATCTGGAGGAGGAAGCCAACAAGATGCATGCCCAGCGCATGATTCAGGAGACCGACGGCAAGTATGTGGTGGTGAATCCACCGTTCCCGCTGATAACCACAGAGGAACTGGATGCTGCCTTCGACCTGCCTTACACCCGTCTGCCTCATCCAAAGTACAAGGGCAAGACCATTCCGGCATACGAGATGATCAAGTTCTCCGTGAACCTTCATCGCGGCTGCTTTGGCGGTTGCTCGTTCTGTACCATTTCGGCGCACCAGGGCAAGTTCGTGGTTTGCCGAAGCAAGGAGAGCATCTTGAAAGAGGTGAAGAAAATCATAGAAATGCCTGATTTCAAAGGCTATCTGAGCGACCTGGGCGGTCCTTCGGCCAACATGTATGGCATGCATGGCAAGAACCTGAAAGCGTGCGAGGTGTGCAAGCGTCCATCGTGCGTGAACCCGCAGATTTGTCCGAACCTGAACACCGACCACAGCAAGCTGCTGGAGATTTACCATGCCGTGGATGCCCTGCCGGGTATCAAGAAGAGCTTTATAGGCAGTGGTGTGCGTTACGACCTGCTGCTGCACAAGAGCAAGGACGAGAAGGTGAATCAGGCGGCAAGGGAATACACCCGCGAGCTGATTACCAAGCATGTGAGCGGCCGACTGAAGGTGGCGCCGGAGCATACCAGTCCTGAGGTCTTGAAGTTCATGCGCAAGCCATCGTTCGATCTGTTCTACGAGTTCAAGCGCATCTTTGACAAGATCAACAAGGAAGAGGGTCTCAACCAGCAGATCATTCCATACTTCATCAGTTCGCATCCGGGCTGTCATGAGGAGGATATGGCGGAGCTGGCGGTAATCACCAAGGGCTTGGACTTCCATCTGGAGCAGGTGCAGGACTTCACTCCTACCCCTATGACGATTTCTACGGAGACCTGGTACACGGGATACGACCCATACACCTTGGAGCCTGTATTCAGTGCCAAGACGCAGAAGGAGAAGCTGGCCCAGCGCATGTTCTTCTTCTGGTACAAGCCAGAGGAGCGCCGTGCCATCGAGAGCGAGCTTCGCCGCATTGGCAGAGCGGATTTGATAGATAAGCTATACGACAAGAAGAGCTTTGGCGGAGGCTTTAAGGGTAAGAATACTCATTACGACGACAAGGCAATAGGTTCTACATACAATAATCCGGGCGTGGGCAGAGGTGCCAAGGGCAAGCGTGGTGCCGGCAGAAATGCAGCGGAGCCAAAAGCCGGAAGAGCCCGTGGCAGAAATGCCGCAGACCGCTTTGCGCCAAAGGGATATGGCAATGTGGGTTGCTATGATGAGGAGAAATACCTGAACGAGGGGCATCCTCTGAATGGTAAGTCTTCAAGAGGCAATCATGCTTCTCAAGGCAGAAGCAACAACCCTTCTCAAGGCAGAAGCAACAACGCCAATGCCAACATCCGTGATGCTGTAGCAGCGGCCAGAGCCGAGCTGAGAAATCAGAAAGACCAGGGTGCCGGCTTCTTCAAGGACAAGAAGAAAAAGAGTTTCAACCCTAATTTCGACAACGACAACCACAATCGTAAGAACCGCTACAACAGCGGCGACAAGAACGAGCGTGGCGGCGGTCGTGGAAACCAGGGAAGAAACGATGGAAGAGGCAGGAGAAGATAAAATGAAATAAATGAAAAAATCGCCGTTTATCCCGAACATGAGATAAACGGCGATTTTTTTTTAGTATTGTCTCAACGCCCCAAGCAACTCGGCATTCTCCGTCTTGTTACCAATGGTGATTCTCAGACAGTTGCCGCAAAGCTGAACCTTGTTGCGGTTTCTTACGATAATGCCCTGAGCCACCAGATAATCATAGATGGCCTGCGCATCCGTCACCTGAACCAGGAAGAAGTTGGCATCCGTAGGATGAATCTTCACGGTCATCGGCAAATCGAGGAAGGCAGTCATCACCTTCGAACGCTCCTGCAGGATGTTCTTCACCCACTCATCCTTCTTCAGCGGCGCCTTCAATACCTCAAGCGCCTGCTGCTGCGTAAGCAGATTCACATTATAAGGATACTTCACCTTATTGAAGATATCAATAATCTCCTTGCTCGCATACGCCATACCCAGACGCAATGCCGCACAACCCCATGCCTTGCTCATCGTATTGAGCACAATCATGTTAGGGAAATGCTTCAACACACCACGGAAGGTTCGCTCGGTAGAGAAATCGCTGTAAGCCTCATCTACCACTACGATGCCATCGAACAGACGGAGCACCTCTACTATCGCCTCGCGATTGATATGGTTGCCCGTAGGGTTGTTAGGACTGCAGAACCAAACCACCTTGGTGTTCTCATCGCAGGCATCGATAATCTTCTCGGCAGAAATCTGATAGTTCTCGTCGAGCAAAACTGAACGATACTCCACGTCGTTGACATCGGCACACACCTCATACATTCCATATGTAGGCGCAATCGCTACCACATTGTCCTTACCCGGACGGCAGAACACACGGTAAACCAGGTCGATGGCCTCATCCGAACCGTTGCCCAGGAAAATTTGGTCTTCCGGAACCTCCTTGATCTTGCTCACCTGCTTCTTCAGTTCCAGCTGAAGCGGATCAGGGTATCGGTTGTACGGGTCATTGTATGGATTCTCGTTGGCATCGAGGAAGACGCGGGCATTTCTGCCAGCGAATTCCGTGCGAGCGCAACTGTATGGTGCCAAGTTCCAGATGTTTTCTCGGCACAAGTCTTTTAAATCTTTCATTCTTTTAAATTATTTTAGGCTATTAACTCTCAATCTCATGGCGTTGGCATGCGCCTCCAACTGCTCATTCTCCGCCATCGTCACCACAGCATCGCCTATGTTACGAATACCTTCTTCCGTGAGATGCTGGAAGGTGATCTTACGATTATAACTGTCGAGGTTCACGCCATTATATGCCAAGGCATAGCCATGGGTTGGCAGGGTATGGTTGGTACCGCTGGCATAGTCGCCGGCACTCTCGCACGCATAGTTGCCCAGGAACACGCTGCCCGCATTCACCACCTTCTCGGCAAGCTGCTCGTAATCGGCAGTTGCGATGATAAGATGCTCTGGGGCGTAGGTGTTGCAGAGGTCGATGGCCTCCTCTTCGTTCTCAACGAGGATGAACTTGGAGTTATCCAGCGAAGTCTGCGCCATCTCCTTGCGAGGCAATCGCTCCAACTGAACTTCCACTTCCTTCTTCACAGCTTCCAAAACCTTTTCGGAAGTAGTGATGAAGAACACCTGTGAGTCGAAGCCGTGCTCAGCCTGCGACAGCAAGTCGGCAGCAGCAAACACAGGGTTGGCAGTTTCATCGGCGATGAGACAAACCTCTGATGGTCCAGCCGGCATATCGATAGCCACATCATGCAGGGAAACCTGCTGCTTGGCCGCCATGACAAACTGGTTGCCCGGTCCGAATATCTTATATACCTTAGGCACGCTCTCAGTGCCGTAAGCCATCGCACCGATGGCCTGCACGCCGCCCGCCTTGAAGATCTTGCTCACGCCTGCAATCTTAGCCGCCATGAGGATAGCCGGATTCACCTTTCCCTCCTTGTTAGGAGGAGTACAGAGTACGATTTCCCTGCAGCCTGCAATCTTGGCAGGGGTAGCGAGCATCAGCACGGTGCTGAAGAGAGGCGCCGTTCCGCCCGGGATATACAATCCCACCTTCTCTATAGCCACGCTCTTCTGCCAGCAGGTAACGCCAGCGCAGGTTTCCACCTTGCTGCCCTCAAACTTCTGGCTCTGATGGAATGCGGCAATGTTATGATGGGCGAGGTGCAAAGCGTCTTTCAGATCTTGAGAAACCAGTTGCTCAGCCTCATCGATTTCAGCCTCAGTCACAGCCAAAGAATCGAGATGGGCATGGTCAAACTTCTCCTCGTAACGCTTCACGGCATCATCGCCATGGTTCTTCACATCGTCGAGTACACCCTGTACGGTAGCATTAAGCTGCGATACGTCAAGGTGTGGGCGCTTTACTATCTCGCTCCATTCCTCCTTTGCAGGATACTTTATTACCTTCATTCCTTCTTATTAATGTTTAAAGTTACAATATCATTTTCTCGATTGGTGTTACCAGGATGCCCTGTGCACCGAGTTCCTTCAGCTTACCGATGATTTCCCAGAAGCGCTTCTCGTCGAGTACGGTGTGGATAGAGCACCACTCTTCGTCGGCCAATGGGATGATGGTAGGACTCTTGATACCTGGCAATACCTGGGTAATCTCCGCTACCTTTGCCTTAGGGGCGTTCATCATCACGTACTTCTTGTCCTGTGCAGAGCGCACTGCCTCGAAGCGGAACAGCATCTCGTTCAAGATCTGATGCTTCTCCTCGTCCATCTTCCAGTTGCCGATGAGCAAAGCCTCACTCTTCATCACTACCTCAACCTCGGCAAGATTGTTGCTTACCAATGTAGAACCTGAGCTGACGATATCGAAGATACCATCTGCCAGACCAATGCCCGGACTAATCTCCACAGAACCTGTGATAACATGGATATCGGCATTGATATTGTTCTTCTTCATGAAGTTGCGCAGGATGTTAGGGTAAGAAGTGGCAATCTTCCTGCCATTAAACCACTGCAATCCTGGATAATCAATCTTCTTAGGGATAGCAAGGCTCAGGCGGCACTTGCTGAAACCCAATCGGTCGATGATCTGGGCATTCTCGCCACGCTCCACGAACTCGTTCTCACCTACGATACCGATATCGGCTACACCAGAGGCTACGCTCTGTGGGATATCGTCATCGCGAAGGTAAAGCACTTCGAGAGGAAAATTACTTGCCTGCACCAAGAGGGTGCGCTTTGAGGCGCTGACCTTGATATCGGCCTCTGCTAAAAGATTCATTGTGTCGTCGAACAAACGACCCTTACTTTGTACTGCTATTCGTAACATATTTCTGTATTTTGTTTGAAAAACATTGCAAAAGTACATAAAATTGTTAGAATATGCAAATAATTTCGTGCTTATATTCAATTTTTTAGTACTTTTGCACTCGCAATGAGGAAAAAGTTATATTTATACGCATTATATTCACTATTTTTGCTCTCAAGTTGCGCTGACAAGAAACCGCAGCAAGAGCTCACGCCATGGGGTACTCCCGTGGGTGAAGTGGATGGTATCGACGGTTCTGAAGAGGATGGAAACGCCGATGGTGATGGCATGGAAGATGCCAACGGAAAGGCCAGCCGACAGCGCGGATTCTCGCTGGAAGATATCCAGGAGAATGGCGAGCTCATCATGCTTACCGTGAATGGTCCTAGCACCTATTATGATTATCACAACCACGGCATGGGTCTGCAGTATCTGCTCTGCGAGAAATTCGCCCAGCAGATTGGCGTGTCGCTGAGGGTGGAGGAATGCAAGGATACCACCGAGATGATTCAGAGACTGCAGAAGGGAGAAGGCGATATCATCGCCGTGCCTCTGCCCCGCCAAAGCAAAGCAGCAGACCTGCAATTCTGCGGCGTGACTCCCGACAACGGAAAGACGCAGTGGGCTGTGATTGGCGGCAACAAGAGTCTTGCCGATACCCTGAACGGATGGTTCAAGCCGAAGATGATAGCCGAGGTGAAGAAGGAGGAATCCTTCCTGCTCTCCACCGCCAGCATCCGCCGCCACGTATATTCTCCGTTTCTGAACCGCTCGAAGGGTGTCATCTCGCGCTACGACCATCTCTTTATGAGATACAGCGGAACGGCTCGCATGGACTGGCGACTGATGGCGGCTCAGTGTTACCAGGAGAGTTGCTTCGATGCGAATGCCAAATCGTGGGCGGGTGCCTGCGGACTGATGCAGATTATGCCATCCACCGCCTCGCACCTGGGCTTGCCAATGAGTGCCATCCACGATGCCGAGGCGAATGTGGCTGCGGCTGCGAGATACATGGCGGAACTGCAGGGCCACTTCAGCGACGTGGGCGACCCTACGCAACGTGTACTCTTCGCCCTTGCTGCCTACAATGGCGGCTTCCATCATATCCGCGATGCAATGGCACTGACCCGGAAGCATGGTGGCAACTCGCACAACTGGGGTGATGTAAGGGAATATGTGCTCCGCCTGTCGCAACCAGCCTACTATTGTGACCCGGCAGTGAAATACGGTTATATGCGAGGCACCGAGACGGCTGATTACGTGGATAGAATCCGTGCCCGCTGGAGCGAGTACTGCGGTGGAGCCAGCTTCCACGAGAGCTATCGTGGCGGCAGCCGTGGTCCGCATATCGGAAGAGGTGCCGACTCCTTTCATGGGGCACCGGTGAAATCAAAGAGAAATTATCAGAAGAAATACCATATATAATAATAAAGGCTTCTGCGAATCCGCAGAAGCCTTTATTATTATATGGTGGGCAATAATTGCCAAACTTTTATTTCAAAACTTCATCGAGCAAGGTGTAGAATGCAGGATCCTCACCCACGATAGTCTTCACAATCTTGCCGTCAGGACCCACAACAATCTTGGTTGGGAAACCCTGGATAGCATACTTGCTGAGCACATCGCTGCCCTTTGGATTATATACATGAATCCATGGCAACTGATGCTTCTCAACGGCAGCCTTCCACTTAGCCTCGGTATCGTTGCAGTCAACACCCAGGATCTCGAACTTACCCTTATACTTCTCGTAGTACTCCTTCATCTTAGGCATACCCTTGATACACCAGATACACCAGGAACCCCAGAAGTCGATGACAACATATTTGCCACGGAGGCTGGAAAGAGAGAATGGCTTGCCATTGATGTCATTCAGAGTGAAGTCAGGAGCCTCTACACCGGAAGCCTGAACCACCTTAGCCTTCTCCTCCATCTCAGCCTGCTTCTTGGCACGTTCAACGATTGGCTCATAGTATGCCTTCATTCTACCGTTCTTGACGTTATCTGCCATCAGACTGATCAAAGTCTCCTTATCCTTGACATCGTCCAGCTCGTCGATGAGAAGAGCGATACACTCCTGATTGGAATGCTGCTTGGCATAAGCAAGAAGGTCGGCAGCATACTTCTTCTGCAAAGGTTCCATACGCTCATTTACAACTTTTTCGATAGAATCGCGGTTGCTGTCATTCACATTATCAGAATACCATTTCCAGAGCGCTTTGATATCCTTGTTAGCCTGACCCTTATACTCATTCATCAAATCCTGCTCCTGATAGAATTTACCTCCCTTGATATCGACACCCCCAGTGAAGTTACCCTTCATCTCAATAGTCTCACTCGGAATGGCAAAGACAGGGATGACACTAAATGCTCCACTCTTGATGACCTTCAGATCACAGAGATAAACCCATTGAGGCTTATCAAAGTTCTTAGAGAACTCAAACTTCTTTTTCTTAACCTCAATGTTTTCCGTCTTTCTTCCAATCATAGCTACCAGAGAATCTGGCAACCCCTCTACGTTACCCTTGATTCGAAAGGTTCCGCTCTGAGCCATCGCTGCTGCTGATGCCAGCATCATAGCAGCTGTAAAAATCATTTTCTTCATTTTGAATTATGTTTTATCTTTTATATTTCCACATTTACTTTTATCTATACCTTATTATATAAGGCATCCTTATTCCTCATACTCCGTAGTATCCTCGATACCCGCCTCAGCCAGTGCTTCCTTGCGCTCCACGCAGGTGCCGCACTTTCCGCAGTGCTTTTCGCCACCCTTGTAGCAGCTCCAGGTCTCGGCATAATCAATGCCCAGCTTCTTGCCTATCGCCGCAATCTCGCCCTTGGTGATATTGGTGTAAGGAGCCATCACGCGAACATCTACGAAGGTTCCTGCCTCGGCAGCCTCATCGATGGCCTTGATGAACTCTGGGCGACAGTCCGGATAGATGGTGTGGTCGCCGCCATGGTTGGCGATGAGCACCTTCTTCAGGTTGTTGCTCTCGGCAATACCGATGGCGATACTCAGCATGATGCCGTTACGGAAAGGCACCACGGTAGATTTCATATTGTCGTCGGCATAGTGACCCTCCGGGATGGCATCGGCACCCTCAAGGAGAGAACTCTTGAAATACTGATGCATGAATGCCAAATCGATGGTGATATGCTTGATACCCAGTCGCTCGCAGTGCATCTTGGCGAAAGGAATCTCTCGCTCGTTGTGATTACTGCCATAATTGAAACTAATACCCAGGGCGATTTCGTCCTTCTTGTCATAGAGCAGCGTAATGCTATCCATGCCGCCGCTCACAATGATTACTGAATCCTTCATTTACTTTGAACTTAATATTTATAAAATCAGATTATATTTATAAATTCAGACTATACACTAAAATCTGCGTAATCCGCGAAATCTGCGTGAGATCTTCACCCGAACAGGCAGCGGAATGCCTCTTCCACCTTCCTGACGGGATGAATCTCTATCTGATACTTCTTATGGTCGAAACCATGATAGTTGTATTTCGGAATGATGATGTGCTGGAAACCCAACTTCTCAGCCTCAGCAATGCGCTGGTCGATGCGACTCACCGGACGAACCTCGCCGCTCAGTCCTACCTCGCCACACATGCACCAACCCTGCTCTATCGCCGTATCTACATTGCTGCTCAATACTGCAGCCAGCACACTCAGGTCCATCGCAGGGTCGGTTACTCGCAGTCCGCCCGCAATGTTCAGGAACACGTCCTTTGCCATCAGTTTGAAGCCCACTCGCTTCTCCATCACCGCCAGGAGCATGTTCAGTCTGCGCTGGTCGAACCCCGTAGCCGATCGCTGCGGAGTTCCGTATGCCGCCGTACTTACCAAAGCCTGCGTTTCTACCAGGAAAGGTCGAACGCCCTCGATGGCTGCACTGATGGCTACGCCCGACAGTCCGTCGTGGTCTTCGGTGAGGAGCAGTTCCGATGGGTTGCTCACCTGTCGGAGTCCTCCCTGCTGCATCTCGTAGATACCGAGTTCTGATGTGCTTCCGAATCGGTTCTTGATGCTTCGCAGGATGCGGTACATGTAATGCTGGTCGCCCTCGAACTGGATGACGGTATCAACGATATGCTCCAGAATCTTAGGTCCTGCCAGGGTTCCCTCCTTATTGATATGTCCTATCAGGATAATCGGGATGCCACTGGTCTTGGCAAATCGCAGCAGCGATGCAGCGCATTCACGTACCTGCGAAACCGAGCCGGGCGAACTATCCACATCGTCTGTAGCTATGGTCTGGATAGAGTCGATGACGATGAGTTCCGGAGCCACCTGCTGGATATGGGAGAATATCTTCTCCAACTGCGTTTCGCAGAGAATCGTAATGTGGTCGAAGGCTGTCTCGCCATCCGCCAGTGGATTGGAGGCATCACCCTTCGCCAGCGGATTGGAGGCAACACCTCCCTTCGCCAATCTATCTGCGCGGAGCTTAATCTGATGAGCACTCTCCTCTCCGCTCACATAGAGCACCCTTTTATTTCTCATATTCAGAATAGTCTGCAGGGTAAGCGTACTCTTTCCGATGCCCGGTTCACCGCCCAGAAGGGTGATGCTGCCAGGCACCATGCCGCCACCCAGCACACGATTCAGTTCCTCGTCCATCATATCGATGCGAGGCTCATCTATCGCCGAGATATCGCGCAGCTTCATCGGCTTGGCATCGCTGTCAGAGTGCTGTCCGCCAAACATGGTGGCAGCCCCTCCATGCCTCATGGTCATGCCGGCATTCTTTGCCGCCTGCGATCCCGAATCGGCAGCAATCCGAATCTCTTTGAACGTGTTCCATTGTCCGCAGCTAGGGCACTTACCCATCCACTTGGCACTCTCCTGCCCGCAGTTGCTGCAGACGTATGCAATTTTATCTTTAGCCATCTTCTGCAATTTTTCGGCAAAGATACTGCTTTTTTCTCTAAACACAAAGAAAAAGGCAGATTTATTTAATCAATCCCTACCCAATCTGCGGGAAGCCAGGCTCAATTTTCAGGGAAACAAAAAAAGGCCGCTATACCCACTGCTGAGTATAGCGACCCCATTGTATTTATATGAGTCTCCAAAAGGAGTCTAAACACGTCTTAGTGAAAAAACAGGTTTAGTCCTTGAAGAAATCCTTAACAGCCTCGTTTGGTACCATCTTCTCATCGAAAACATAAGCACCAGTCTTAGGGCTCTTAACCATCT
>USJX01000049.1 GCA_900555035.1 uncultured Prevotella sp. | reverse complement strand
CGAACCGCTCTACACGGTTTTGCAGACCGTTACCTAACCGCTCGGTTAAGACACCTTGTAGAATTCACTTTGCTGTCATTTCTGATAAGCGAGTGCAAAGGTACAACATTTTTTTGAAACCACCAAATTTTTCATCATCTTTTTTCGAAAATAACAGAAAATTTCCGTAAAAACATCATTTCCTCTGGGTTTTCTTCTTTTTGCACTGCTCATAAAAAGCACAGCCCGAGCATTGGTAGTTCCTGTCGTGGCATTGCTCCACTTTACGCCAAGCCCGATAAATACGAATGGCGGCATACACGATGCATGCCGCCAATATCGTTGCAATGATGATATACTGTGTCATCATATAGATTTTCTCCTATAGCTAGATGAAAACTGTAATTAGCCTACAGCGTTGTAGCCATTTGTAGAGTTCTTGCGCATGATGTCACGGATGTTCATCTCCTTGAATCCGTCGGCACGGCGCTGCTCTTCCAACTCCTCCTCCTCTTCAATGTCCTTTGCAGAGCGGGTGAAGGTGAAAGCCTTGTACTTAAATTCTGCGATAGCCCAGCCTACCAGTGCTACCACGATCAATGCGATCAGTCCTAATAATGCTTCCATTTCTTATCTATTATATAATAATGTGTAACTTCTCTCTAATAGTCATCGTCTGCCACGTCTTCTGCATCGTCGAGTCCCAGATTTTCTGGATCTTCGAAGGTTGTGCGGTAGCTTTCCTCTGTGAGCTTGTCGTCATCAAATGCATCATCGTCCTCATCAGGATCATTGTAGTGGTCCTCAATCTCTGGTGCATCGTCGTCGTCCTCCTCATCTGGGTCGAGCAGATCCTTGCGGTCCATCTCGTCCTCATCCAGGAATCTCATGCGAATCTTCTCCTGCTTTGGCTTCTCCTTGGCGAAGATAGCCTCTACCCATGTACCCTTTGGCACGATGAGTACCTCGTAGTCGTCAGCGAGCTTCTTCTCGTAGAGACCACCTGGTTTCTTCAAGCGGTCCTTTGGAAGGGTAGTGGTGCTGATGTCGAAACCGCTTTCAATGATATCCTTGATACTCTGAGAAAGACTGTCCCAACCACCACCGAAGTTGCGCTCCAGCACTTCGATGAGCTTAGTAGCGGTAACGTGACCGATGTTCTCGTAGGTGAGGTCGGTAACGCGCATGATAGGGCGCTTCTTGATGGCAAACTTCTCGTTCTTGTCGTCGATGCGGAGGGTGCCGATCTTGAAACCGCGGTCAGTCAACTTGTCGATCACTTCCGAGCGATCCACCTTTACCTGCTCAACCTCGAATGCACTGCGAATGATATCGAGGTATCTGCGCTGGTTGTCCTTCAGGTCGTTGTCTTTCTCTGCAGCTTCCCAAAGGCGGAAAACATCATTTTCCTGGATATCCCAAACACTGCTCTTTGACAATGTTTTGAGGGTGATATTCTTTTCTTGTTTCATCTTTATAAATGTTTTGAATGCAAAATTAAATACTTCTTTTTATATATCCAAATTTTCAGCCCGTTTTTTTCGCATTTCCATGATTTTTTTTCTTTTATCCTGAAAACTGATACAGGTTTCATTTTTTTTCATTATCTTTGCAGCTAAAAATACCGAAGTAAAAAGAATAAAAGAACAAGAGAATAAATAAAAGAATAAAAGAATGAGTGAACCGTTAGCTGAAAGAATGAGACCTCGCTCTCTGGCCGACTACGTGGGTCAGAAGCATCTGGTGGGTGAGGGGGCCGTGCTGCGCAAGATGATTGATGCAGGGCGCATCTCCTCTTTTATCCTTTGGGGACCTCCGGGTGTGGGTAAGACTACCCTGGCGCAAATCGTGGCGCAAACCTTGAAGGTGCCGTTCTATACCCTCTCTGCCGTGACCAGCGGCGTGAAGGATGTGCGCGAAGTGATAGAGCGTGCCAAAAGTGGCAGATTCTTCAATGCAGCTTCACCTATCTTATTTATAGACGAGATTCACCGCTTTTCCAAGAGTCAGCAGGACTCCCTGCTCGGTGCCGTGGAGAAAGGCGTCGTCACCCTGATTGGCGCCACCACCGAGAACCCTTCGTTCGAGGTAATCCGCCCGCTGCTCTCCCGCTGCCAGCTTTATGTGCTCAAGCCGCTCGAAAAGGACGATCTGGAGGGACTCCTGCAACGTGCCATCACCCAGGATGTGGAACTCAGTCAGAAGAAGATACAGTTGAAGGAAACTGGGGCGATGCTCCGCTTCAGCGGCGGCGATGCCCGAAAACTGCTCAATATCCTGGAACTGGTGGTGGAATCGGCTGGCACCGACCAGGTGGTCATCACCGATAAGATGGTGGAAGAACAGTTGCAGCAGAATCCGCTGGCTTACGACAAGCAGGGCGATATGCACTATGATATCATCTCAGCCTTCATCAAGAGCATCCGAGGCAGCGACCCCGATGCGGCGCTCTATTGGATGGCGCGCATGATAGAGGGAGGTGAAGATCCGCAGTTCATAGCCCGCAGAGTGGTAATCAGTGCGAGCGAGGATGTGGGACTGGCGAATCCCAATGCCCTGCTGCTGGCGAATGCCGCCTTTGATACGGTGATGAAGATAGGATGGCCCGAAGCGAGAATCGCCCTTGCCGAGGCAGTGGTGTATCTTGCCACCAGTCCTAAGAGCAACAGTGCCTACCTGGGCATCAACGATGCTATCGCCACCGTGAAGCAGACGGGCAATCTGCCTGTGCCGCTGCATATCCGCAATGCGCCTACCCGCCTGATGAAGGATCTGGGCTATCACGACGGCTATAAATATCCGCACGATTATCCCGGTCATTTCACCGAGCAGCAATATCTACCCGATGAACTGAAAGACGCCCGCTTCTGGCATCCGCAGCATTCTCCTTCAGAGGAGCGCCTGTATAACTGGATGGTAACATGCTGGGGAGAAAGATTCAAAAACTAAAAAATATTATTACGAGAAAAAATGACTATTCATCAAGACCCGGAATTCGTCATGACGCTGCAGCGCGTCATCGAGTTCATAGGAACCTTTGCATTTGCCCTTTCGGGCATCCGACTTGCCGCCAGCAAGCATTACGATTGGCTGGGTGGCTTTGTGTGTGGCGTGGCTGTAGCCATCGGCGGCGGAACCATCCGCGATGTGATGCTCGGTCAGCATCCTTTCTGGATGATAAGCCCCATCTACCTTTTGTGTACGCTGTTTGCGCAACTGGTAGTCATCGTGTGCCACCATTATCTCAAGCGTCTCGACAACACGTGGTTTCTTTTCGATACCCTCGGTTTGGCGCTGTTCAACATCGCCGGAATCCAGAAAACCCTCGATTGCGGTTTCCCGTTCTGGGTAGCCATCATCATGGGCTGCATCACGGGCTCCTTCGGTGGCGTAATCCGTGATGTGCTTCTCAACGAGGAACCGGTCATCTTCCGTAAGGAGATTTATGCGATGGCATGCGTGCTGGGCGGCCTCTGCTACTGGGGATTAACCTATCTGGACATGAGCGTCTATATCACATCCACCGCTTCCTTCCTCACCGTCTGCATCATCCGCCTGCTAGCCGTGAGATACCACATCTCGTTGCCTACGCTGCACGATGAGAATGATGAGAAATAGTTGATAGTTAATAGTTTGCAGCTAATAGTTGAATTAAAGCATTAAATATTAAACAATAATAATTAAGCAATAACAATTAAATATAAACATTAAAAACAGTGAGAAGAGAGAAAATAATTTGGATGCTTCTGTTGGCGATGATACTGATGTTCCAGTCTTCACCGCTGATGGCACAGAACAAGCGAGAGTTCCGAGGCGCATGGATTCAGTGTGTCAACGGACAGTTTATGGGAAAGAGTACAC
Organism: uncultured Prevotella sp.; assembly: GCA_900555035.1. Classification (GTDB taxonomy): domain Bacteria; phylum Bacteroidota; class Bacteroidia; order Bacteroidales; family Bacteroidaceae; genus Prevotella. The sequence continues at coordinate 18,873 of USJX01000049.1, read as the reverse complement.
GCCAGATTCAGACGATGCTTTCACACCAGCTCGACGAACTGCAGAAGGATGGCGTGAATGCCATCATCTTCCAGGTGAGAGCCGAGTGTGATGCCCTCTACAAGAGCGACCTCGAACCTTGGAGCAAGTATCTTACGGGTGTGCAGGGCAAGGCACCTTCGCCTTACTGGGACCCCTTGCAGTGGATGGTAGAGCAGTGTCACCGCCGTGGCATGGAGATTCACGCCTGGATTAATCCTTACCGTGCCAAGCATGGCTCCACCTCGATGAGTCAGGTATCGCCTATGAGCGTGGTGAAGAAGCATCCTGATCTCTGCTTCAGCTATGACAACCTGGTGCTCCTGAACCCAGGTCTCCAGGAGGCAGCCGACTATACCTGCCGTGTGGCAGCCGATATCGTGAGTCGCTACGACATCGACGGTTTCCATATCGATGATTATTTCTACCCATATCCAGTGGCTGGCAAGCAGATTCCCGACCAGCAGCTCTTCCGGTCGCGAGGCAGGGGATTCAGCAACATCGGCGACTGGCGCCGCGACAACGTGAGCCGATTCGTCAAGCAGTTGGGCGAAACCATCCATGCCGTGAAGCCTTGGGTCAAGTTTGGAGTATCACCATTCGGCATCTATCGCAACAAGCGCAATTCGCCTATCGGTTCCAACACCTTCGGTCTGCAGAACTACGACGACCTCTATGCCGATGTGCTCCTCTGGGTGAACAATGGCTTCATCGACTACTGCGTGCCTCAGATTTATTGGGAGATTGGCAACAGGGCAGCCGATTACAAGACCCTTATCCAGTGGTGGAACAAGTATGCTGGCAACCGTCCGCTCTATATCGGCGAGGACATCGAGCGCACAGCCAAGTATCCAGACCCGGTGAATCCACGCAGTCATCAGTTGCCGGCTAAGCACCGTCTGCACCAGCAGATGAACAATGTGCAGGGCACCGTGCTCTGGTATGCCAAGACCGCAGTAGATAATGTGGGCAACATCGGACACACCCTCCGCAACTACTATTGGAAGTACCCAGCCCTTCCTCCTCTGATGCCTTTCCTCGACGACAAGGCGCCAAAGAAGGTGAAGGGTTTGAAGATGGTATGGACAGCCCAGGGTCCGATGCTCATCTGGAAGGCTCCTAAGGCGAGCAGCAGAAAGTGGGGCGATGTAGCCAACCGCTTTGCCATTTACCGTTTTGCCAAGGGTGCCAAGGTTGATCTCCGTGATGTGTCAGCCCTTCAGGCGGTGGTTTATGGCACCAGCTATAAGCTTCCATACGTAAAGAACAGGAAATATACTTATGTAGTCACCACTCTCGACCGTGTAGGCAACGAGAGTAAAGGTAAGAAGAAAACCGTTTCGCTTTAAGCGAAGCTTTCGGAATATTGATGTTCCCGGCTCGGAGATTCAGTGGAATCTCTGGGTCGGGATTAATTTTTTGTTAAAATCGTAGAAATACTTGGCTGTTTCGGGGAATTGATGTATATTTGCAATTCATTAGATAGCGTTTGATTATGGCAAGAAAATTATATCCTATAGGAATTCAGACATTTGAACGTATCCGCAAGGAGGATAAGTTCTATGTTGACAAGACGGAATACATCTATCGTATGACACATACCGATGGAACGTATTTCTTCCTGAGCCGACCACGCCGTTTCGGCAAGTCGCTGCTTGTTTCCACTTTTCAGAGTTATTTCGAGGGCAAGAAGGAACTCTTCGAGGGGCTTGCCATCGAGAAGCTGGAGAAGGAGTGGAACGAGTATCCTGTGCTGCACTTCAGCCTGGCTGGAGGCAAACATATGGAGAAGGAACAGCTGGATCGATACCTCTTATATATATTGAAGGAAAATGAGGATAGGTTTGGAGTGGATTGTGATTCTCCAGACCCGAACGTCCGTTTGCTCAACCTGATAAAAACAGTCACAGCAGAGACTGGCAAGCAGGCTGTGGTGCTCATCGATGAATATGATGCACCGCTTCTGGATGTGGCTCATGAGAAGGAAAAACTCGATGTTTTGCGCAATACGATGCGCAATTTCTACAGTCCCTTGAAAGATTGCGAGCCATTGCTCCGATTTGTGTTCCTGACGGGCATCACGAAGTTCTCGCAGCTCAGCATCTTCAGCGAGCTGAACAATATCACCAACGTGAGCATGGATGAGCCTTATGCCGGTATCTGCGGTATCACCAAAGAGGAACTGTTGACTCAGATGAGCGATGATATCGACGCACTTGCCGAGCATTTGGAACTGAGCAGGGAGGAGACCATCCAGGAGCTGAAAGACCATTATGATGGCTATCACTTCACTTGGCCATCGCCTGATGTCTTCAATCCTTATAGTTTGCTGAATTGCTTTGCCAAGCAGGAAATGGATGATTACTGGTTCGGATCGGGCACGCCTACCTATCTCATCAATATGATGAGAAAGTATGAATTCCTGCCTGCAGACCTTGGCGAGGCCATAGAGGTGGGCAAGAAGGACTTTGATGCCCCCACTGAAACGATGACCACCATCGTACCTTTGCTTTATCAGAGTGGATACGTCACCATCAAGGGATATGACAAGCCTACAAAATTGTACCTGTTGGCATTGCCTAACCAGGAGATAAGGGTGGGGCTATATGGAAGTCTCTTGCCTCATTATCTGACGGATAAGTCGGCGAAGGCTAACACGACCATCGCCAAGATGTCGGTATTGGTGAAGAAGGGGGATATGGATGCCGCTTTCTGCCTGCTGAACGACTTCCTGGAGACCGTGCCTTACTGCGACAACACCCACTACGAGGGTCATTGGCAGCAGACGCTCTACATCATGTTTGCCCTGCTTACCAACTATGATATCCTCGTGGAGCAGCATACGGCGAAGGGCAGAATCGATATCACGATGGAGACTGCTGATACCATCTACGTGATGGAGCTGAAGTTCAACAAGAGTGCTGAAGATGCCCTAGCTCAGATAGAGGCAAAGCACTATGCCGACGCCTTCAAGATGAGCGGCAAGAAGGTGGTGAAGATAGGCTTGAACTTCTCAGTGAAGGACGAGGTGAACTGCCTGGAATGGAAGATAGATTGAATTGTATAACGTAAACAACATATTATGATGAAAAAGAAGAGAGTGAGAGTTTGGGCGCTGGGAGCGATGACAACTTTGATGTTGGCTTCCTGTGGCACCACACAGACCGTTCCTCTGACCGGTAGAACACACCGCATCTCGGTTTCGGATGCGCAGGTGTTGAGTTTGTCGAACCAGGAATATACCAAGTATATGGCTTCTGCCAAGAAATCTACCAATGCCACGAAGACGGCGCAGGTGGTGAGAGTGGGCAAGAGACTGGCGGCTGCTGTGGAAACCTATCTCAAGGAAAATGGATATGCCAACGACTTGCAGAACTACTCCTGGGAATTCAACCTGGTGCAGGATAATAGCGTAAACGCCTTCTGCATGCCGGGTGGAAAGATTGTGGTTTACGAAGGACTGCTCCCAGTGGCATCGAGTGACAATTCGCTCGCCATCGTGCTGGGACACGAGATAGCGCATGCCGTGGCTAAGCATAGTGCCGAGCAGATGTCGAAGGCGCAGAACCAGCAGGTGGGTACCAGCATTCTGGGCAGTGTGCTCAATCAGGCTGTGGGTAGCGGAGTGGGCGACATGGCGAGTGCCGTGGCAGGACAGTATTTCTCCTTCCGCAATCTGAAGTATTCGCGTGAAAACGAGACTGAGGCTGACTATATGGGTCTCATCTTCGCCGCCATGGCAGGATACGACCCTCAGCAGGCGATTCCTTTCTGGGAGCGCATGGCTGCGGCTTCGGGCAACAGCAATAAGAGTGATCTCTTCAGCGACCACCCTTCGGATGCCAAGCGAATCGCTGCCCTCAAAGCGGCTATGCCTACTGCCTTGAAGTATTACAAGCCGCAGAATGGGGCATATTCTACTTCTGGTGTATCTTCAAAGTCTTCGAAGTCATCAAAGTCATCAAAATCTTCCAAGACTTCAAAGACTCCGGTAAGAACCATCAAGGCCAGTTCTCTGAGCGGTTTCTCTTCTACAAAGAAGTAGAAAGAGCGGGGTTCCTTCCACAAAGAAGAGAATAGGGGTTAATACTTAAGATATCCCCCAAAAAGGAGTGTTGGATGCTATTTGTAAAATTTTAATAATAGAATTCATATTATGATGGACTACATCTCTCAAAACCTATGGCTTTTTTGGACAGTCATCATGTTCATTTGCCTGATTCTGGAGTTGTCTTCGGGCGACTTCTACGTGACTTGTTTTGCCATCGGTGCGCTTATCTGCATACCGGTGGCGGTGATGGATGCTCCCTTCTGGGTGCAGGTGGTGGTATGGGCGGTATGCTCCGTGATGAGTATCCTGCTGATCCGTCCGCATCTGGTGAAGGCTATCCGAAAGGGTGCTGATGAACGCAAGAGCAATTCGGATGCCCTGAAGGGACAGATAGGTGAGGTGACCCAGACCATCGTGGCGGGCGGATACGGAAGAGTGAAGCTCGATGGCGACGACTGGAAGGCTGAGGCTCCCGGATGCAGGGAGGATATCGCCGAGGGCGCCCGCGTAAGGGTGAAGGGACATCAGTCTATCATCCTACAGGTAGAGGAATACTAACTTTAAATTATAAACATCATGGAAATAGGACTTTATGTATTAATCGCTCTAGTGTTACTTGCACTGGTTGTAGTGAAGAAAACCATCGTCATCATTCCCCAGAGTGAGACCAAGATTATCGAGCGATTGGGTCGCTACTATGCCACCCTGAAGCCGGGTATCAACATCATCATCCCGTTCATCGATCAGGCGAAGACCATCGTGGCGATGCGTGGAGGTAGATATACCTATACCAACAACATCGATCTTCGTGAACAGGTGTATGACTTCGACCGCCAGAATGTGATTACCAAGGATAATATCCAGATGCAGATCAATGCACTGCTTTATTTCCAGATTGTAGATCCTTTCAAGAGCGTGTATGAAATCAACAACCTGCCTAATGCCATTGAGAAGCTGACCCAGACCACCCTGCGTAACATCATCGGTGAGATGGAGCTGGATCAGACCCTTACCTCGCGCGATACCATCAACACCAAGCTCCGTGCCGTGCTCGATGATGCCACCAACAAGTGGGGTATCAAGGTGAACCGTGTGGAGTTGCAGGACATCACGCCTCCCGAGAGCGTGCTCATGGCAATGGAGAAGCAGATGCAGGCTGAGCGTAACAAGCGTGCCACCATTCTGACCAGTGAGGGTGAAAAGGAGAAGCAGCGTCTGCTCTCTGAGGGTGAGAAGGCTGCCATCGTAAACAAGGCTGAGGCTGCCAAGCAGCAGGCTATCCTCAGAGCTGAGGGTGAGGCTACGGCGCGCATCCGCAAGGCTGAGGCTGAGGCGATAGCCATCCAGAAGATTACCGAGGCGGTGGGCCAGAGCACCAACCCTGCCAACTATCTGCTTGCACAGAAGTATATCACCATGATGCAGGAGGTGGCTCAGGGCAAGGACAACAAGGTGGTTTATCTGCCATACGAGGCTACTAATCTGATGGGTTCCATCGGTGGCATCAAGGATTTGTTTAACAGTAAGTAAACTTTGTTTAACAGTAAGTAAGCTTAAAATATGAGTAAGAAAATTTGTATTGTGGCCGGAGCGAGACCTAACTTCATTAAGGTGGCTCCGGTGATTAGAGCGATAGAGAATGCCCGTAAGCAGGGCGAAGATGTGGAATACGAACTGGTGTTCACGGGTCGTGAGAACGATGAGACGCTGGAGGATTCCCTGTTCTCTGATTTGGATATCAGGAAGCCGGATGTATATCTGGGCGTGGACTGCGAGAACATGAACGAGCTTACCGGACAGGTGATGGCTCAGTTTGAGCGCTATCTGCAGCAGCATCCTACGGATGTGGTCATCGTGGTAGATGACCTGGCTTCTACGATGGCCGTGGCTATCGTTACCAAGAAGCAGGGCGTGAAGCTGGCGCATATCGCAGCAGGTACCCGCAGCTTCGATATCACCATGCCTAAGGAAATCAACCGACTGGTGATTGATGGCCTGTCGGATATCCTCTTCACGGCGGGCATCTCGAACAACAGCATCGCCAACAAGGAGGGAGCCGAACTCTCTAAGGTATATATGGTGGGCAATGTGCTCATCGACAACATCCGATTCCTGCAGCAGCGCATGCAGCGCCCTGCCGTGATGGACGAGGAGCATCTGGAAGAAGGCAAGTATATGCTGCTTACCTTGAACCGCAAGGCGATAGTGAACAACATCGAGGAGATGAAAAAGCTGATTTCCACCATTGATGGGGTAGCAAGAAAGGCGGGCATCAAGGTGCTGGCACCTCTGCGTGGCAAGGCTTTGGGATTCGTGCTGGCTTTCAAGGCTTATCAGGATGTGGCTGATCATCAGTCGGGCATCATGGTGGTGCATCCTCAGGGCTATCTCGACTTCTCTTATCTTGCTGCCCATGCCATGGGTGTGATTACCGATTCGGGTAATGTGGCTGAGGAGGCTACCTTCAATGGTGTGCCTTGCATCACGCTGAACAGTTACACCGAGCACCTGGAAACAGTGACCGTGGGTACCAACGAGCTGGTAGCTGAAGACCCTGAGAAGCTGCAGCTGGCGATGGAGAAGATTGTGAAAGGCGAATGGAAGAAGGCTGGCATTCCTGATAGATGGGATGGCAGATCGGCTGAGCGCATCGTTCAGATTATCTGTGGGGAATAAGAAAATCCACACGGTTTATCTGTGTTGAAATAAGAAAATCCACACGGGCAGAAACCCCGTGTGGATTTTTTCGTTTATTTCACTGGATAATCATATTGTTTATAATAGGTAGGCGTCTTTGGGGTGTTATACTAATTCCCCTCAACACTCACGCCGATGGAGAAATTCTTGTTGGTATATCTTACTCCGGCTCCCAATACGTTGGCACCGGCGGCACCCATGCCGTATCCGCCTGGCATCACCCCCATGCCCCATGCTCCAGGATACATGCCGTAACCAAACGGACCATAGCTGGGACCATAACCTGGACCATAGCCATAACCGCGATAACCATACGGGGCATAGCCGGCATACCTATTATATATAGAGCCGTAATTATTAGCCACGCTCACCTGACCATAAACAAAAGCCTCCCAGTGCTCGTTGAATTTATACCCCAGCATGCCATACACGCCACCATCGTGAAAGTTGTCGCTTCCGTAATTGATGTTGTTGATGTAGGTACCCAGCGCCATCCATAACTTGTTGTCCTTGGTAAGGGGCGTGAGATACGTGGCGTTGATGGTCTGGGTGAAGCCGCCCCAGTGGGGAGCATTCTTGCCGAATGTGGCGAAAACCGAGAGATCTATCGAAAGATTCAAACCCTTGTGAAGTCCCCAGCCGTAGCCATATCGGTTCCAGCCATAACCGTTTCCGTATCCATCCCCAAATTCATCATTTCCGTTATATCCATCCCCAAATGCCCCGCTATTGGCAAGGTTGGAAATCGGATTATTAAAATAATCGCTATCCTTCGGATTCTTCAAGGCATTGTTTAACCCATTGTTCAATCCATAAATCTCGTCATTTAATGAACCGGAAGCGATATGCCTGAGTGGGGTATAGGTATGCTTCATCGGCTTGCCGCCATAAACCACCGTCTTGCCGTCGTGGTAAACGGTGTCGCCAGGCAGCAGCCAATCCTCGCGCGGACTGTCGGGACTATGCAGCGGTCCGAAGCTCACGTGTTGCGCTTGGGCTTTCATTCCCAGTAGAGTGAAGCCCAAGAGAAGAAGATATAATCTTTTTTTTATCATCATATTATAATTTTCCTTATTTTGAACGCAAAGATATAAAGAAAGTTCGAGAAAAGCATAACTTTTTAGAATAAAATCATTATCTTTGCAATCGATAACAATTGATTCGATAAAATTCATAAGAAAATGAAAAAAATACTATCTTTCTGCGCAGTCTTGCTGATGGCTTGCTCGGTAAATGCGCAGGCTCAGACGAATGCACAGCAGAATGCTTCTGATGCAAAGGCAGGCCAGGCACAGCTTCTCCCATGGGAGACTCCTCGCGACACCACCTGCCACGAAGTGCTGCTCGAAACCACATTGGGTAATATCCGTGTGACCCTCTATAACGATACGCCGCACCATCGCGACAACTTCCTGAAGCTCGTGAACAGCGGTTATTACAACGGCTGCATCTTCCAGCGTGTCATCAAGAACTTCATGATTCAGGGTGGTGACTATTCCTGCCGAAAGGTGACTCCGGGAAAGGTGGAGAAGTTTGATGTAAACTATACCGTGCCCGCCGAAATCATCTATCCTAAGTACTACCACAAGCGTGGACAGCTCTGTGCGGCTCGCGAGGGAGACGATGAGAACCCAACCAAGGCTTCGGCTTCCACCGATTTCTATATCACCTGGGGCAGAAACTTCTCGCCTCGACAGATGGAATACTATGTGGAGAAGGAGGAGAGAGAGGGCAAATCGTATGCCATCCCATCACCGGAACTGCAGCAGGGATATATTAAATATGGTGGCGTGCCTCATCTGGACAATGGATACACCGTGTTCGGAGAGGTGCTGGAAGGCCTTGACGTGGTAGGTAAAATCCAGAATGTTGCTACCAATAAGGAGAATAACGACCGTCCGCTGGATGATATCATCATCAAGAAAGCAACTCAGGTGAAATAAATGATTAACAATTTAATAACCAAAACATTATAGACGAGACGGATATGAAATCATTAAAGGAATTGTACAGAATAGGAAAGGGGCCTTCGAGCAGTCATACCATGGGCCCTCAGCGTGCTGCCAAGCTTTTCTTGGAACGATGTGGCAATGCTTCCTCTTACGAGGTGACACTCTATGGTTCCCTCGCCGCTACCGGCAAGGGTCACATGACCGATATTGCCATCGAGGAGGTACTGAAGAAGCATATCGTACACATCAACTGGGAGCCTCAAACCTTCCTGCCTTTCCATCCTAACGGAATGAAGTTTGTGGGCAAGGACCTGAATGGCGACGTCATCGACGAGTGGACCGTATATAGCATCGGCGGCGGTGCCCTTTCTGATGGCATCCAGGGCCACGAGGAACTGGGCGCAGACGATGTTTACGACCTTCATACCATGGCTGATATCCAGCAATGGTGCTACGAGAACGGTCGTGCCTTCTGGGAATACGTAGAGAAATGCGAGGATAAGGACATCTGGGACTTCCTTCGTAAGATATGGGAAACCATGAAGCAGTCTATCCGCAACGGCCTCAACCACGAGGGTGTGCTGCCTGGTCCGTTGAAGCTGCAGCGCAAGGCTGCCACCTATCATATCAAGGCAAAGGGCTATAGGGCTTCCCTGCAGAGCCGCGGCTTGGTTTATTCCTATGCCCTGGCGGTGAGCGAGGAGAATGCTTCGGGCGGCATCATCGTTACGGCGCCTACCTGTGGTGCCTGCGGCGTGCTCCCAGCCGTGCTCTATCACATGCATACGGCGCACGACATGAGCGAAGAACGCATCCTCCGTGCCCTGGCTACTGCCGGACTGGTGGGTAACATCGTGAAGAACAATGCCTCTATCAGTGGTGCCGATGTGGGTTGCCAGGGCGAGGTAGGTGTGGCTTGTGCGATGGCTTCGGCTGCGGCATGCCAGCTTTTCGGTGGAAGTCCGGCACAGGTGGAGTATGCTGCCGAAATGGGATTGGAGCATCACCTGGGTATGACCTGCGATCCTGTTTGCGGACTGGTTCAGATTCCGTGCATCGAGCGCAACGCCTTTGCTGCAGCCCGTGCCCTGGATGCCGATCTCTACGCCTCCTTCTCTGATGGTCACCACAGCGTATCCTTCGATAGAGTGGTAGAGGTGATGAGACAAACCGGTCACGATCTGCCATCGCTCTATAAGGAAACCAGCGAGGGCGGTTTGGCAAAAGGCTTTAAAGGAGAATAATCGCCCAGAAGCAGAATACTCGGACTTCCCGGCACGCCCTGAAAGGGCAGAAGCTCCTAGCCCAGGGTAACACCCTGGGTAAAAATAGCAGTTAGCAATGCGCCCTGAAAGGGCAAAAGCTTTTTATTAATTAGATGATTTATAATAGATTAAAACGATTTAGTTTAAGTACTTTAGTAATAGCAGTCTGTCTTCTTCTGGCTTCTTGCGGTTCGGAATCATCCGAAACCAGAAAGCAGATGAAGACGAAGGCGGATTTGCAGGGCGCCGTAATCGGCGTTCAGCTTGGCACTACCAGCGATGGTCTTGCCACCGAGTTGGAAAAGAAGGGGGATGGTACCAAGGTGGAACGCTACAACAAGGGAGCCGATGCCATCCAGGCACTCCTTCAGGGTAAGATAGATTGCATGGTGACCGATGAAGCGCCTGCCAAGGCATTCCAGCGGGTGAACCCATCGCTCCAAATCCTGCCCGAAACCTTCGATGCATCCTCTTTCGCCATCTGCGTGGCGAAGGATCATGGCGAGTTGAAGCAGTCTATCAACCATGCCATCCGCATCCTGAAAGCGAATGGCGTCATCGATTCCATCGTAAACCGACATCTGGAACGGGGCATTGCCGTGGTATATACACCGAAGACATCTGCTGATAAGCTGAACTCATCTTCTGATGCCCCGCACCCTTCTGATGCGAAGAGGATGGGACCGGAAGCCTTGCTGAAGCTGGGTTTGAAGAAGAGCCTTCGCTTCGCCACCAATGCCACCTTCGAACCTTTCGAGTATTACCAGAATGGTAAGATTGTGGGCATCGATGTGGATGTGGCGAATGCCATCGGCGATGTGCTGGGTGTGGATGTGGAGATTCTCGATATGGAGTTTGATGCCATCATCACCTCGGTACAGGCGGGTAAGGCTGATGCCGGAATCGCCGGTATCACGGTTACGCCGGAACGAGAGAAGAATATCGGATTCACGGATTCCTATGCCGATGTGCGTCAGGTAATCATGGTGAACTCGGGTGATGCGAAAGTGGCTGATGCTCAGCATGGATTTGTTGATAAGTTCAAGTCATGCTTTATCGATGATAACCGCTATCAGTATATGCTCCAGGGGTTGGGCAATACCCTCATCATCACCTTCTTTGCCATCATCCTTTCCGTGATTCTCGGAACGCTGATAGCCATCGTCCGTGCCCGCCACGAGCGCAAGGGCGACTGGAAGATTCCTAACATGATTTGCCAGTTGTACCTCACCATCATGCGAGGCACGCCAACCATGGTGCAGTTGCTCATCATCTATTACGTGGTGTTTGCCTCGGCAGATGTCAACAAGATTTTCGTTGCCGTCATCGCCTTCGGTTTGAACTCAGCGGCGTATATTGCCGAGGTAATCCGTTCGGGCATCATGTCGGTGGATAACGGACAGATGGAGGCGGGCAGGAGTCTCGGTCTCTCTTATGGCAAGACGATGCGTCTCATCATTCTGCCGCAAGCCTTCAAGAATGTGCTTCCGGCGATGGGTAACGAGCTTATCACCCTGCTCAAGGAAACGTCTATCAGCGGCTATATCGGACTTGTGGATTTAACCAAGGGCTCGGACATCATCCGAAGCATCACTTACGAAGCCATGATGCCATTAGGCGTAGTAGCGCTTGTCTATCTCTTCCTCGTCTTGGGTCTGAATGCCGGGGTAAGGAAGCTGGAAAAGCGATTAAGAAAGAGTGAAAGGAAATAAGGAAAGGGCAAAAGCATCAAATAATTATGGATAAAAACGAGATAATCAAGATTGAGGGACTTCGCAAGCGCTTCGGCGACAACGAGGTTCTCAAGGGCATAACCACCTCCTTCCATCAAGGCGAGGTGGTTGCCATCATTGGCCCATCGGGTTGTGGCAAGAGCACCTTCCTGCGCTCCATCAACCTGCTGGAGCAGCCTACCCATGGCAAAATCTACATCGATGGCGTGGATATCACCTCCTGGGATGTAGATATCAACAAGATGCGCCAGCGTGTAGGCATGGTGTTCCAGCAGTTTAATCTCTTCCCCAACATGACCATCCGCCGCAACATCATGCTGGCACCGGTGGAACTGGGCAAGATGACAAGGGAAGAAGCCGATGAGAAGGCAACAGAACTCCTTACCCGCATCGGCTTGCTGGATAAGGCAGATAGCTATCCCGACAGTCTTTCGGGCGGACAGAAACAGCGTGTAGCCATCGCCCGTGCCCTGGCGATGAATCCCGAGGTATTGCTCTTCGATGAGCCTACGTCTGCGCTCGACCCTGAGATGGTGGGCGAGGTGTTGCAGCTGATGAAGGATGTGGCTGCTGAAGGCATGACCATGGTGGTGGTGACACACGAGATGGGTTTCGCCCGTGAAGTGGCGAATCGTGTTCTCTTCTTCAGCGATGGCTATATCACGGAGGATGGCACCCCTGAAGAAGTCTTCAATCATCCGAAGTCTCCAAGACTCCAGGAGTTCCTGGGAAAAGTCCTGTAGGAGTTATCCTCCTAGACCGCACAGGTCAAATCTGTGAAAATCCGTGAAATCTGTGGGACTATAATTAACAGGAATGCCTCCGTTTCTTCCGTGTAATCCGATGAACATCAATGAACATTAATTATAAATAAAAATCCGATGCATATCTTTTGATAGATATCCATCGGATTTTTCAACTGTAATTGTAATCGTAATCAATTACTTCTTATCATGATGATTTTTCAACTGTAATTGGTAATCAATTACTTCTTATTCTCGATAATCTCCTCAGCACGCTTCAGCGCCTTGCTGATATGATCCGTGATGTTCTCCTTGCCGAGCATATTGTAGAAACCAGCCTTCTCCAACTGCGCGTTTACCTTCTCGCAAACACCAGAGAGAACCACCTGGATGTCCTCCTTCTGACTCATCTCGCAGAGATTCGTGAGGTTGTGAATACCCGTAGAATCAACAAACGGAACCTTGCGCATGCGGATTACTCGAACCAGCGGACGGTCGCCGAATGCAGCCATCACCTCCTCAAACTTATTACCCGCTCCGAAGAAGAACGGACCGTTGATCTCGTAAACCTCCACACCCTTCGGAATCGTATAGTGCTCCAGGTTGGTAGAAAGGAAATCATACTCCTTGTTCAAGTCAATCTCATCCTCAGTAACTGCCGTAACATCAGTGGTTTCGCTCATTCGCTTCATGAAGAGCAGGCAGGCGATAATCAAGCCCACCTCGATGGCAACGGTCAGGTCGAAGATGATGGTGAGGAAGAAGGTAATCAGGAGCACGGTAACGTCGCTCTTAGGATTCTTCATCAGTGCCAGGAAACTTCTCCAGCCGCTCATGCCGTAGGAAACCACTACCAATACACCTGCCAGACAAGCCATTGGGATGTACTTGGCAAGAGGCATGAGGAAGAGGAAGATGAGCAGCAATACCACAGCGTGGATGATGCCCGCTACAGGAGTCTTACCTCCATTGTTGATATTGGTCATGGTACGGGCGATGGCACCAGTGGCAGGGATACCGCCAAAGAGAGGAGAGGCGATGTTGGCCAGACCCTGGGCTATCAGCTCGGTGTTGGAATCGTGATGTTCGCTGATTACACCGTCGGCTACGGTAGCAGAGAGCAAGCTCTCGATGGCACCGAGGATGGCGATGGTGATGGCTGGAGACACGAGGCTCTTGATGGTCTCCCAGTTCATTTCTGGAACCTGAGCCGCAGGCAACTCGTTGCTGATAGAGAAGCGGTCGCCGATGGTCTCGATGCTTTCAACTCCGGCAAACTGCTTGAGCAGCAGTGCCACAACGGTCATCAGGATGATGGCGATGAGCGAACCCGGAATCTTCTTGCTGAACTTAGGAGTGATGGCGATGACCACCACGCTCACCACGCCGATGAGGGCGCACCAAGGGTCGATGGTGTCGAAACTCTGGAAATAGACACCCCATTTCTCCAGGAAGTCAGAAGGGTTAGAAGCCAATGTCAAACCAAAGAGGTCCTTAATCTGCGTGGTGAAGATGGTTACGGCGATACCGCTGGTAAAGCCCACCACGATAGGGTAAGGGATGTACTTGATGATGGTACCTAAGCGGAGCAGTCCGAAGAGCACCAGGAAGAGACCTGCCATCAGGGTAGCGATGGTCAATCCCTCGAATCCATATTTCTGGATGATTCCATAGATGATGACGATGAATGCTCCTGTAGGTCCGCCGATCTGCACCTTGCTTCCGCCAAAGATGGAGATGATGAGACCTGCTACGATGGCGGTGATGATACCCTTCTCGGGTGTCACGCCAGAAGCGATACCGAATGCGATGGCCAGAGGCAGGGCTACGATACCAACGATGATACCTGCCATGAGGTCAGACATGAATGTCTTCTTGTTGTAGTTCTTCAAGCAAGAAAACAAACTCGACTTAATTGCTATTGCCTTCATTTAAAAAGTTTTGTTATATAAATTAATGTGATTTGCTTCGTTATCCGAAAATCGAGTGCAAAGGTACAACTATTATTTCATATAACAAAATATTTTTTAAACTTTCTTAATATCTTGGATGGTATTTTAGGCACGGATTACACGGATTACCGTGTAATCCGTGCCTAATAACTTGATTCGAGGGGGCTTTTATTGCAGCTGCGTCATGTGGTAGCCCATCGCCTTCAGCTGGATGGCAGCACCCATCAGATACATCTGGTGGAGGGCAGCGATGAAGCCGCGGAAGGCAGCCTCTGTGCCAGGCTCGAAGCCCTGGTGGATGAGCAGGGTATAGGTGCGTGCCGCGCATTCTGCCACCAGTGCCGATGTAGCCTTGTGCTCATTCTCATCGAGCAGGAGAACGTTGTCGAGGATGTGGTCGTCCATGTGGTCGAAGTCGATGCGGTCGCGCAGATAGTTGTAGAGATTATCTACCTTACTATATAGCTCCCAGTCCTCATCCCAATACTTAGCCACGGCCATGCCCACGAACATAATCCAGCCCAGTGCCACGGTAGGGTATTTGCTGAATTCCCTCATGGCATCAGGCAGATAGGCCTCGCCAATCTTCGCCCACTGCTCCTCGATGTCCGGAGCATCTGGCAACTGATTATCTACCCGGTTCTTACCTGCAAGATACATGTGAAGATCCTGCTTGAAAATCTCTTCAATCTTTTTGCTTTTATTTTCCATTATCTTATTATTGTTTATTCTGTTGAAACCAGATGGGCCTTATGCCCTGATAAGATGCAAAGGTACGAAAAAATGAGGAGAGACGAATATGAATTAATCTTTTTTATGATAGAATTGTCAAGTGCAGTAGTCAATTTGATAGTATAAGATGTTACAACACGATCAAAATACCCGATTTTTCGATTCCCAAAACAAATAAATCTCTTGTTTTCTTCTTTATTTTATTTTTTTTTGTTAATTTTGCAGCAGCATAGAATGTATGAATAGCAAAAATAACTTCGGAAATTTCGGAGAAACGGAATAAATAACGGAATAAATAACAGAATAAATAAGAAATCAGTTTTTAAAAAATAATATTTTTAATGTAGTTATGGCAAATGTAATTAAGTTACGTAAAGGCTTGGACATTAACCTTACGGGTAAAGCTTCCAAGGATGTAGCCATCCCTGTGGTACAGGCAGCCGAGTACGCACTCGTGCCTGCAGCCTTCGAGGGGGTTACTCCTAAGGTGGTGGTGCGCGAAGGCGACCATGTCAACGCCGGAGATGCCTTGTTTGTCAACAAGGCTTGCCCAGAGGTGAAGTTCGCTTCGCCAGTGAGCGGTCAGGTTACCGCCATTGAGCGTGGTGAGCGACGCAAGGTGCTCTGCATCAAGGTGAAGGCAGACGCTGAGCAGACCTCTACGGATTTTGGTAAGAAAAACGTTGAGTCATTGGATGGCGCAGCCGTTAAGCAGGCCCTACTCGAGGCAGGCTTGTTCGGTTACATCAACCAGTTGCCTTATGCTGTATCCACTACTCCGGATACCACGCCTAAGGCTATCTTCGTTTCTGCCCTCCGCGACATGCCGCTTGCTGCTGACTTCGAGGTAGAGCTCGATGGCAATGAGCAGGCTTTCCAGACAGGTTTGACAGCCTTGAGCAAAATTGCGAAAACTTATCTTGGTGTCGGCGTAGATCAGCACTCAAATGCTCTCGGCGAGGCTAAGAACGTAGAACTCAATGTCTTTGATGGACCATGTCCTGCCGGAAACGTAGGCGTTCAGGTGAACCACATCGACCCAGTGAACAAGGGTGAGGTGGTTTGGACCGTTGACCCTGCTTCGGTTATCTTCTTCGGTCGCCTCTTCCTCACAGGTAAGGTGGATCTCCACAAGAAGGTGGCTATCGCTGGTAGCGAGATAAAGAAAGCCGGTTATGCTAACGTGCTGGTAGGTACTCCATTGGCAGCTTTCGTTGAAGCACAGCTCAAGAGTACATCCCACGTTCGCCTCATCAATGGCAATCCGCTTACAGGCGTAAAGACCACCCTGGCAGATTACGTAGGTGGACACACCTCAGAAATCACAGCCATCCCTGAGGGTGACGACTGCGACGAGATGCTGGGCTGGATTCTTCCACGCACCAACCAGTTCTCTACCTCCCGTTCCTATCTCTCATGGCTCTTCGGCAAGAACAAGGAGTACAATCTCGATGCCCGCATCAAGGGTGGCGAGCGCCACATGATCATGAGCGGCGAGTACGACCAGGTTCTCCCTATGGACATCTTCGGTGAGTATCTCATCAAGGCAATCATCGCAGGCGATATCGACAAGCAGGAGCAGCTCGGTATCTATGAGATTAGTCCTGAGGACTTTGCGGTAGCTGAGTTCGTGGATAGCTCTAAGCTCGAATTGCAGAAGATCGTACGCCAGGGCCTGAACATCCTGCGCAAGGAGAACGCTTAGTTTTAGTACTATTAATTATTTAAATAATGAGTGCATTAAGAAATTATCTCAATAAGATAAAGCCTAACTTCCAAGAGGGAGGTAAGCTGCATGCCTTCGAGAGCGTGTTTGACGGTTTTGAGAGCTTCCTGTACGTGCCAAATACGACAGCGAAGAGCGGAGCCAGCATCCACGATTCCATCGACTCGAAGCGCATCATGAGCTTTGTGGTAATCGCCCTGATTCCTGCATTGCTCTTCGGTATGTATAATGTGGGATACCAGAATTTCAAGGCTGCAGGTACACTGGATGCTGCCAGCTTCATCGAGGTCTTCGGCTTCGGATTCCTGGCAGTCCTCCCTAAGTTGCTGGTTAGCTACATTGTGGGTCTCGGCATCGAGTTTGCCTGGGCTCAGTGGAAGCACGAGGAAATCCAGGAGGGTTACCTCGTCAGCGGTATCATCATCCCATTGATCATTCCTATCTCTACACCATTGTGGATGCTCGCCCTGGCGTGCGCCTTCGCAGTCATCTTCTGCAAGGAAATCTTCGGTGGCACGGGTATGAACATCTTCAATGTGGCTGTGGGTGCCCGTATGTTCCTCTTCTTCTCATATCCATTGGCTATGAGTGGTGATAAGGTCTGGGTGGCTAAGGACGCTATCTTCGGTCTGGGTAACACCCTGCCTGATGGCTTCACTGCTGCTACTCCTCTCGGTCAGCTGGCTCAGGGCAGCATCCCGTCAGCTAGTCTCTGCGATTCTATCATCGGTTTCATTCCTGGCTGTATCGGTGAGACTTCAGTCATCGCCATCGCCATCGGTGCCATCATCCTTCTCTGGACAGGCATCGCATCCTGGAAGACCATGGGCTCTGTATTCGCAGGCGGCATCGTGATGGCGCTTATCTTCCAGGCTCTCGGCATGACACCTATCGCTTGGTATGAGCACATCGTTCTCGGTGGTTTCTGCTTCGGTGCCGTGTTTATGGCTACCGACCCTGTAACCTCTGCCCGTACAGAGAAGGGTAAGTACTTCTACGGATTCTTTATCGGTGCCATCGCCGTTATCGTACGTGTGATGAACCCAGGTTATCCAGAGGGTATGATGCTCGCTATCTTCTTCGGCAACATGTTTGCTCCACTCATCGACTACTGTGTAGTTCAGGGCAACATCTCACGCCGTGCTAAACGTGCTATTAAATAATGTAGGAGGAATGTAGATATGAAGACAAATTCAAATAGCTATACTATTATCTATTCGGTTATCATCGTGGTAATCGTGGCATTCCTGCTCGCGTTCGTGTCTTCTTCGCTGAAGGCAACACAGGATGCCAACGTGGAACTGGATACTCAGAAGCAGATTCTGAACTCACTCAACCTCCGCGACCTCGACAATGCAACTGCGGCTGCTAAATATAAAGAGGTAGTAAAGGGAGATTCTGTGACAAAGGATGGAGATAAGTGCTATAAGTGTGTGATTGATGGTCAGAAGAAGACCGTATATTCCGTGAAGGGTATGGGTCTTTGGGGCGGCATTTCAGGCTTCATCGCCGTGGATGCCGACAACAACACCATCTATGGCGTATATTTCAACCACGAAGGCGAGACAGCCGGACTCGGTGCTGAAATCAAGGACAACTTGAAGTGGCAGCAGAAATTCCAGGGCAAGAAGATTCACAAGGATGGAGTAGAGGGCATCGCTCTGGGCGTTAAGAAAGACGCTCCTGCCGGCGACCCTAACAATGTGGATGCCGTTACCGGTGCTACATTGACATCCAACGGTGTGGATGCCATGCTCAAGGAAGGTCTTGCTAAATTCATTAAATAATTAAGCGAAATTATGGCATTATTTAGTAAACAAAATAAGGAGGCATTCTTCAAGCCACTGAACGGCGATAACCCTATCCTCGTCCAGGTGCTTGGTATCTGTAGTGCCCTGGCTGTTACTTCTCAGTTGAAGCCAGCCATTGTGATGGGACTTGCCGTTACTATCATCACGGCATTCTCTAACGTGATTATTTCCATCATCCGCAACACCATCCCTC
>USJX01000048.1 GCA_900555035.1 uncultured Prevotella sp. | reverse complement strand
TTATATATTTTCTTTTTATATAATATATTATATAATATACTAGCGGAAGCTAACTTGCTCGAATTTGAGCAAAAGTTGCTCGAGAGAAGTAAAAAATGCTTGTTTCAAGCAAATCTCGTCAAGCTATCAGCAGCCCTTAGAAGTCCCACTTCATACCCAGGCAAGGGCGAACCTTGGCTCCGTCGGTGCTGCCGAAGTTATTCGTAATCTCTACCTCACCACCCAGGCTCAGATTCTCGCAGCCGAAGTGCTGACCTACATTGTACCAGAGCTGTGGCTCGGTGATGAATACCGTGTGGCGGTTCTTAGCCTGGCCGTCGCCATCGAATGTGCCGTGGGTCTCCCACCAGAAATCAGCGAAGCCGTCAAACTTCAAACCCTTTACGCCAAAGAGGTCGTTGCAGGTCCATACGGCTGTCAACTGCATCGGAACATTCTGGTCTTTCTTGCTGATGGTCTTGTAGAGCACATCCAGGTTCAGGGTGTTCTTGTAGGTGGCATCGTGAATCAGATACTCCACACCAAAGAGCCATGCATTGTTGATAGGGTAGTTCTTGGTGATACCGCCATTGTACTCAGCATGCAGACTCCAGTTTTTCAGGCTTGAATCCTTCCAGAAATTCAGCGCACGCGAAATCTCGGTGTAGGTTCCGCCCAGAGAAACATTGTCGCTGTTGGGGTCCATCTTGTCGTAGTTGAAGTCGTGGTCAACGAAGAAATACGTGCTTCCCCATTTGTCCTGTTTGAACATCTCCAATGTCAAAGTTACATACTTGCGGTCGGTGCCGAAATCATAGAGCACCTGAGCGTTGGTCTGGGCTAATGCCTTGCTTGCAGGAAGCAATGCCAATGCCATGAGAACCAGGCTTTTCAGCTTTTTCATAAATCTTTTTCTTTAAATATTAAAATATAGTTTGAATGATATCTTGAAAAACAAAAATCAAAAATCAAAAATCAAAAAAAGAGGCCACGGATATCACATCCACAGCCTCCCAAAATCTACTAAAACAAACTTGTCGCCTAATAGGCGAAAAGAGGATAATCCTTCATGGTCTCGTTCACCTTCTCGCGAACACGGGCAATCACCTTCTCGTCTTCTGGAGCATTGAGCACTTCCTCGATGAGTTCTGCGATGAGGTGCATCATGTCTTCCTTGGCACCACGGGTTGTCATGGCTGCTGTTCCGAGACGGATTCCAGAGGTCTGGAAGGCTGAACGGGAGTCGAAAGGAACCATATTCTTATTTACTGTGATATCGGCAGCAACGAGTGCATTCTCGGCTACCTTACCTGTAAGATCTGGATATTTTGAACGCAGGTCAACGAGCATAGAGTGGTTGTCAGTACCACCGCTCACGATGCCGAAACCGCGACCGATGAGGTCGTCAGCCAGCACGGCTGCATTCTTCTTCACCTGAGCCGCATACTCCTTCCATGAAGGCTGCAGGTTCTCATTAAAGGCCACTGCCTTGGCTGCGATGACGTGCTCCAGCGGACCGCCCTGCTGGCCAGGGAATACGGCTGAATTCAGGAGCATGCTCATCTTCTTCACCTCGCCCTTCTTGGTAGTCAAGCCCCAAGGATTCTCGAAGTCCTTACCCATGAGGATGATACCGCCACGAGGACCACGCAGGGTTTTGTGGGTGGTAGAAGTAACGATGTGGGCATACTTCAATGGGTTGTCGAGCAGTCCGGCTGCAATGAGACCGGCTGGGTGAGCCATATCAATCATCAGGAGGGCACCCACCTCGTCGGCAATCTTGCGCATGCGGGCGTAATCCCACTCACGGCTGTAGGCGCTACCGCCACCGATAATCAGCTTAGGCTTGTGCTCCAGCGCCAGCTTCTCCATCTCGTCGTAATCCACACGGCCCGTCTCCTTGTTCAGGTTGTAACCGATAGGGTTGTAGAGGATGCCCGAAGTGTTGACGTGGCTACCATGAGAGAGGTGACCGCCGTGGTCGAGGTTCAGTCCCATAAAAGTATCGCCTGGCTTCAATACGGCGAGCAGAACGGCTGCGTTGGCCTGTGCACCTGAGTGAGGCTGCACGTTGGCATACTCAGCACCGAAGAGTTTCTTGACGCGCTCGATGGCGAGGTTCTCTACGATATCCACCACCTGGCAGCCACCATAGTAGCGTTTGCCTGGCAGACCCTCGGCATACTTGTTGGTAAGGTAAGAACCCATAGCGTTCATCACCTCGTCACTTACGAAATTCTCAGAAGCAATCAGCTCCATACCCTTCAGCTGACGCTGATGTTCTCTTTCGATTAAGTCGAAAATCTCTTGATCTTTTACCATTCTTTATACTTTTTATGGTTGATATTAATGAATTCGGGTGCAAAAATAAGCAATATCTCTCAAACTACCAAATAATTTGAAGTATTTTGGGTGATATTGCTTACTTTTTGTTATATTTCTATTGAAAAACTACTTGCAAAGCTCCACTTTGCCCAGTTTCTGCTCCTTGTCGCAGTAGTGGCAGCGAATGATGCCCTGCACCTTATCTACGGTGTGGAAGATGGTGCTCATAGGCTCATTGTTGGTGATACACTTAGGGTTGTTGCACTTTACGATGCCCTTCAGTGTGTCAGGAGTCTCTACGGTCTTCTTCTCTACGATTTCGTAGTTCTTGATGATGCTGAGACCGATGTTAGGAGCCACCACAGAAAGGCGGTTGATTTCTTCGTCGGTGAAATACTTGTTGGCCACCTTGATGATGCCCTTCTTGCCAATCTTCTTGGAAGGAAGGTTGTAGCCGATAGTAACAGGAGTATCCATCTTCTCCAACTGGAGCAGATTCACTACCTGATAGGTCTTTTCGGCTGGTATATGGTCGATTACGGTACCGTTCTCGATAGCCGCAACCACTAATTGACTTTTATTATTTCCCATAATAATTAAAAAATAATCACTAATAACTAATCACTAATCACTACTCAATAATGGTCTTATCATTCTTCACATCCTCCAGTGTGATGCCGAGGCAGTGGCAGAAGATAGCCTCACGGGCGTAGAGACCGTTCTGTGCCTGCTGGATGAAGTAAGCGTGTGGATCGTCATCCACATCGTATGCAATCTCGTTCACGCGTGGCAGCGGGTGCATGATCTTCATGTTCTCCTTTGCCTTGCAGAGCATGTCGCGCTTCAGGATATACACGTTCTTAACGCGCTCGTATTCCATCAGGTCGCTGAAACGCTCCTTCTGCACACGGGTCATGTAGAGAATGTCGGCGCCGGCAATCACATCTTCATTGAAATCCTCATGCTCCACGTACTTGATGTTATGCTCCTTGCAGTAGAGTTTATACTCCTCAGGCATAGCAAGTTCCTTAGGTGCGATGAAGTGGAAGGTAGGGTTGAAGTGGCGCATGGCGGTGATAAGTGAGTGAACGGTGCGGCCATACTTGAGGTCACCCACAAGATAAATGTTCAAGTTCTCCAGGGTGCCCTGGGTCTTGTAGATTGAGTAGAGGTCGAGCAGGCACTGTGATGGGTGCATGTGGGCACCGTCGCCTGCATTGACGATAGGCACCGGAGCCACCTCGCTGGCATACTGTGCAGCGCCTTCGATGAAGTGGCGCATGGCGATAACATCGGCATAGTTGCTCACCATGAGGATGGTATCCTTGAGCGTCTCGCCCTTGGTGGTGCTGGATGTCTTGGCATCAGAGAAGCCGATGACACGAGCGCCGAGGCGGTTGGCTGCGGTTTGGAAACTGAGCTGCGTACGAGTAGAAGGCTCGAAGAAAAGGGTCGCTACGACCTTTCCCTTCAACAACTCCCTGTTGGGATGCTTTTCAAACTCCTGCGCCATTTCGAGGAGGTACATGATTTTCTCCTTCGAGAGGTCTGCAATTGTCACAAAATTATGTTTTTCCATCTGAATTTTGATTGAATGTTCTAAAATCGCCCCCAAAGTTACATATAATTTCTGATTTATGTGCGATATTTCAAAAGTTTTATGTATTTTTGCACAAATAATTGAGAAAATAGACAATGTATTTGAAAAAATAGACAATGAGACGACATTTTATCTATACGTTATGGGGCATTTTTGCCGCCGGAATCGTGAGTGTGGCACTAGCCTTCATGGCCATCTGGTTTGGCTGGATTGGCTACATGCCCGACATCGAGGATTTGCAGAATCCTATCAGCAGATTCGCCACTCAGGTGTATTCTGCCGACGGGAAGGTGATGGGTACATGGAATCTGAATAAGGAAAACCGCATCGTGATTCCTTATAAGAAGATGTCACCTTATTTAATAAAGGCTCTCGTGGCCACGGAGGATGAACGATTCTACGAGCATTCGGGCATCGACTTCCGTGCACTGGGGCGTGCCATCGTGAAGCGTGGTATCCTGGGACAGACCAATGCCGGTGGTGGAAGTACCATCACCCAGCAGCTTGCCAAGCAGCTCTATTCCGAAAAGGCATCGAGCACCCTGGAGCGACTGCTGCAGAAACCGATAGAGTGGGTCATCGCCGTGAAGCTGGAGCGATACTATACCAAGCAGGAAATCCTGGCACTCTATCTCAACTACTTCGACTTCCTGCACAATGCCGTGGGCATCAAGACGGCGGCTAACACCTATTTTAATAAGGAGCCGAAAGACCTGACCCTCACCGAGGCGGCTACGCTCATCGGACTCTGCAAGAATCCGTCGCTCTTCAACCCGGTGCGCTATCCGGAGCGAGCCCGCGACAGAAGAAACGTGGTGCTCTCGCAGATGGAGAAGGCAGGCTATCTGAGCAGCAGCGAATACAGCCAGTATGCGGCTGAACCGCTCACGCTCAACTTCCACCGCACCGACCACAAGGACGGTTCTGCCACTTATCTGCGTGAATATCTGCGCAAATATCTGATGGCTACCCGCCCTGAGAGGAAGGATTATGCATCGTGGAACTATGCGCAGTTTGTAACTGATTCCATCCTCTGGAACACCGACCCATTGTTTGGCTGGTGCAACAAGAACTATAAGAAGGATGGTTCGCCATACAATATCTACAGCGACGGACTGAAGGTGTTTACCACCATCGACAGCCGCATGCAGCGATATGCCGAAGAGGCCGTGTATCAGCATGTGGCACGCTATCTGCAGCCAGCCTTCAGCAAGGAGGTGGCACGCAAGCCTAGTTCGCCATACAGCGACAAGCTGACACCTAAGCAGATTAAGGTGATATTGAACCGCAGCGTGACCCAGAGCGAGCGCTATCGCCAGATGAAGGAGGATGGATTCTCGGCTGATGAAATCCACGCAGCCTTCAGAAAGAAGATTCCGATGACCGTGTTCACCTATCACGGAGATATCGACACGGTGATGAGTCCGCTGGATTCCATCCGCTATTACAAGACCTTCCTGCGCAGCGGTTTCATGAGCATGGACCCTAAGACGGGTGCCGTGAAGGCGTATGTGGGTGGCTTGGATTATCCGCACTTCATGTATGATATGGTGAGTCTGGGAAGAAGACAGGTGGGTTCTACCATCAAGCCGTTCCTCTACAGCCTGGCGATGGAGAACGGATTCTCGCCTTGCGATATGGCACCTAACCGCCAGCAGACTTACATGGTGGCTGGCAGACCATGGACGCCTAGAAATGCAAACCATTCGAGATACGGCCAGATGGTGCCGCTGAGCTGGGGATTGGCACAGAGTAACAACTGGATCAGTGCTTACCTGATGAGTAAGCTGAATCCGTCGCAGTTTGTCCAGCTCTTGCGCGACTATGGTATCAACAACCCTGATATTCATGCCTCAATGAGCTTGTGCCTGGGTCCGTGCGAAGTGAGCGTGAGCGAGATGGTGAGTGCCTATACCGCCTTTGCCAACCACGGCATCCGCACAGCTCCGATGTTCGTGAGCCGCATTGAGGACAACGAGGGTAACACCATTGCTACCTTCCAGCCGAGAATGAACGAGGTGATCAGTGCCGACAATGCCATGAAGATGCTCTACATGATGATGGGCGTGGTGGATAACGGTACTGCCGGCCGCCTGCGCTACAGATATAAGCTGGAGGGCCAGATTGGTGCCAAGACGGGTACTACCAACAACAACAGCGACGGTTGGTTCATCGCCTTTACTCCGCAGCTGGTGAGCGGTTGCTGGGTAGGCGGCGAGGAGCGCGACATCCACTTCGACTCCATGAGTATGGGTCAGGGAGCCACCATGGCTTTGCCTATCTGGGCTATCTTCATGAAGAAGGTTTATGCCGACCCATCGCTGGGCTACAGTCCTACCGTGAAGTTCGATATGCCAGCCGATTACAACCCATGCTATCATGTGGGCAGCGGCGGTGAACAAGACACCTTCGAGAAGGTGGATGCCATCGACGAAGTATTTGAATAAAAAGGTCTTGGGGGTATTCCCCAAGTCGTCATAAAAAAGGCTATCCGCCATTTTTGTACCTATTTCTTTTAAATAGTGCAAAAATGGCGGATGTTTTTTGTTTATCTGCAATATTTTTTGTATTTTTGCAAAGTTTTAGGGCAATAGTGCGCTACTGGCATGAATGCTGGCTGCAAGCCCTGGCATCTGACAATGAGAAAATAATAAAAAAACATCATAATGAACGTTTCATACAAATGGCTTAAAGAATACGTCGATTTCGACCTGACACCACAGGAGACAGCCGATGCGCTGACCTCTTGCGGACTCGAAGTGGACGCTTTGGAGGAAGTACAGTCTATCAAGGGTGGACTGAAGGGACTCTATGTGGGTAAAGTTTTGACATGCGAGGCGCATCCTAACAGCGATCACCTGCACGTAACAACCGTTGACTTGGGCAAGGGCGAGCCACAGCAGATTGTCTGCGGTGCGCCTAACGTGGCTGCCGGTCAGAAGGTAATCGTTGCCGACCTGGGCTGCGTGCTCTACGACGGCGATCAGAGTTTTACTATCAAGAAGAGCAAGCTGCGCGGTGTGGAGAGCTTGGGTATGATCTGCGCTGAGGATGAAATTGGCGTGGGTACATCTCACGACGGTATCATCGTGCTCCCTGAGGATGCACCTGTAGGTCAGCCTGCTGCCGAGTACTATCACCTGGAGAGCGACTGGCTCATCGAGATTGATATCACTGCCAACCGTGCCGATGCACTCGGCCACTGGGGTGTGGCTCGCGACCTCTATGCCTGGTTGAAGCAGAACGGTTATGAAACCAGTCTGCATCGCCCATCTTGCGATGAATTCGTAGTAGATAACGAGGAGCTTCCTATCGATGTAGAGATTGAGAACACCGAGGCTTGCAAGCGCTATGCCTGCGTAAGCATCACCGACTGCGAGGTGAAGGAGAGCCCTAAGTGGTTGCAGGACAAGCTGAACATCATCGGCTTGCGTCCAATCAACAATATCGTGGATATCACCAACTACATCATGATGGCATACGGTCAGCCATTGCACTGCTTCGATGCCGACATGGTTACCGGTCATAAGATTGTAGTCCGCACTCAGCCAGAGGGTACCAAGTTCGTGACCCTGGATGGCGAGGAGCACACCCTGGGTGAGCACGACCTGAGCATCTGCAATGCTGAGGAGCCAATGTGTATCGCCGGTATCTTCGGCGGTAAGGGTTCCGGTACTTACGAGACCACCAAGAGCGTGGTTCTGGAGAGTGCTTACTTCCACCCAACATGGATTCGCAAGAGCGCTCGCCGTCATGGTTTGAGTACAGATGCCAGCTACCGTTTTGAGCGTGGCGTAGATCCAAACGGACAGATTTATGCATTGAAGCAGGCTGCTATCCTCTGCAAGCAGTTGGCTGGCGGCAAGATTTCCATGCAGATCAAGGATGTATATCCAGAGCCAATGCAGGATTTCCCAGTTCGCCTGAACTATGAGTATGCGCATCGCCTCATCGGTAAGGAGATTGGTGCTGAGACCATCAAGAATATCGCCACATCTCTGGAGATGAAGATTGTGAAGGAGGATGCTGAGGGTATCGACCTTCTGGTTCCTGCCTATCGTGTGGATGTGCAGCGTCCTTGCGACGTGGTAGAGGATATCCTCCGTATCTACGGATATAATAATGTGGAGATTCCAACCCAGTTGAAGAGCTCCCTGACTGTTCAGGGTGATGAGGACAAGGCTTATCACAGCCAGAACCTCGTGGCAGAGCAGTTGGTAGGCGAGGGCTTCATGGAGATTCTCAACAACTCTCTGAGCAAGACCAGCTACTATACCGACCTGGAGCTGAACAAGTATCCAGTGGAGAATGTGGTGAAGGTGATGAACCCATTGAGTGCAGATCTCGGCGTGATGCGCCAGACCATGCTCTTCGGCGGTTTGGAGAGCATAGCCCGCAACATCAACCACAAGAGCCAGAACCTGAAGTTCTTCGAGGTGGGTAACACCTATTTATATAATAAGGAGAAGTGGAGCGAGGAGAGTCCTATCAAGGCTTACTCCCAGGAGGCTCACATGTCACTCTTCATCACAGGTAAGCGCGTAGAGGGCAGTTGGGCTCATGCAGATGAGCAGAGCAGCATCTACGAGCTGAAGGCAGTGGTAGAGAATATCCTCCGCCGTGTAGGTATGCCACAGAACAACCTGGTTATCAAGCACAGCGACAACAACATCTTTGCCAAGGGCGTGAACTACGAGACCCGTGCCGGCAAGGTATTGGTAGAGATGGGTATCCTGAGCAACAAGCTGAAGAAGGCATTCGACATTGAGCAGGATGTATTCTATGCTGATGTTCACTGGGATAACCTGGTGAAGACCGTGAAGAAGGTGAACCTTACTTACACAGATATCAGCAAGTATCCATCAGTGAGCCGCGACCTTGCACTGCTCGTTGACAAGAACGTAGAGTTTGCACAGATTGAGCAGATAGCCCGTCAGACCGAGAAGAAGCTCCTGAAGAGCGTAGTACTCTTCGACGTATATGAGGGTAAGAACCTGCCAGAGGGCAAGAAGAGCTATGCCGTGAACTTCATCCTGCAGGATGAGGAGAAGACATTGAACGACAAGCAGATTGATGCCATCATGAAGAAGCTCATTGCCAACCTCACAGGCAAGCTCAACGCAGAATTGAGATAATGCAGAATGCGATTGACGCAGAATTGAGATAATATTATATTTAAAAAACGATAAACATTTAAAATTTTATTCCAATGGGAAGAGCATTTGAATATCGTAAAGCTACAAAGCTGAAAAGATGGGGCCACATGGCCAAGACATTTACTAAGTTGGGTAAGCAGATCGCTATCGCAGTAAAGGCAGGCGGTCCAGAGCCAGAGAACAACCCAACATTGCGTGCTATCATCGCTAACTGTAAGCGTGAGAACATGCCTAAGGATAACATCGCTCGTGCCATCAAGAACGCTTGTGGCAAGGATACCAGCGATTACAAGGAGGTAACATACGAGGGATATGGCCCTCACGGAGTTGCTGTGTTCGTTGATACATTGACAGATAACACAACCCGTACAGTTGCTGACGTTCGTTCTATCTTCAACAAGTTCAGCGGTAACTTGGGTACAACTGGTTCTTTGTCTTTCCTCTTCGACCACAAGGCTGTGTTCACATTCAAGAAGAAGGATGGTCTGGATATGGACGAGATGATTCTCGACCTGATTGACTACGGCGTAGAGGACGAGTTCGATGAGGATGAGGAGAACAACGAAATCACTATCTATGGTGCTCCTACAAGCTTCGGCGAGATTCAGAAGCACCTGGAGGCTGAGGGCTTCGAGGTAACTGGTGCTGAGTTCACCTACATTCCTAACGATTTGAAGGATGTTACTGCTGAGGAGCGCGAGACTATCGACAAGATGGTTGAGAAGTTGGAGGAGTTTGACGATGTTCAGACTGTTTACACCAACATGAAGCCAGAAATTCCTGCCGACGCAGAATAAGCATCATGTTGCAGCAAGAAAAGAAAGATAAGTTGACAAAAGTTACTTATCAGACTCATGGCACCTGCTCAAAATACATCTGCATCAGTGTTGATGAAGATGGAACTGTGCAGGATGCCCAGTTCATCGGCGGCTGCGATGGCAACACCAAGGGTGTTTGTGCCTTGATTCAGGGCATGAAGGCCAAGGAAGTCATCGCCCGACTGAAGGGTATCACTTGTGGTAACAAGCCTACAAGCTGTCCAGACCAGTTGGCCACAGCCTTGCAGGAAATGGGATATTAAGAGTTTTTAGGCACGGATTACACGGATTACACGGATTTATGGCGCTATTAAATAAAGCGTATTTATAAATCCCGTGTAATCCGTGTAATCCGTGCCTTTTCTAATATTTGAAACTATCTTTTCTAATACTTGAAACTGTCTCTTCTAATATTTGAAACTGTCATCCAGCAACACCTGCTTCGGATTCTTCGCCGAATGATAGATGAAGCGGAAGGAGAAATGTGCCTCTTTGTATTTCTTCAACCCCGGGTTGTTATCCAGCGCTTCCTTCTGCAATTTATGCAGCTTCTCCCTGTTGGCATCAATCGCCTGCTTGTTGTCTGCCTTGTTTCTCAGGGTTACATAATAGGTGTAAACCTTGGTGGTCTTATCGAAGGTGGCACTATCCGTACGGCTGTCATTTACGTAGGGAGTAGGGCAGTACTTTTCCGTATATTCCTTCGCCTCTCTCGTCGCCTTATCTTCCAGACTTTCGGTGCAAGAAACCAGCAAAGAAGCGAAAATACCGATGTAAATCAACTTTTTCTTCATGATTTTTCCTTTTTTTATCTAAAAAACTCTATTATTTTCAATCTTTTGTGCAAAGATACAAAAAAAATAAGTATCTTTGCAGTCTAAAGAGAGAAAAATATATGGAGAATATAAATAAAATAAGAAATTTCTGCATTATTGCACATATCGACCATGGTAAAAGTACCCTGGCAGACCGTTTGTTAGAGAAGACCCAGACCATCAAGATTACTGAGGGACAGATGCTTGATGATATGGATCTGGAGAGGGAGCGCGGTATCACTATCAAGAGCCACGCCATCCAGATGGAGTACAAGGCAAAGGATGGACAGACTTACATCCTCAACCTCATCGATACTCCGGGACACGTTGACTTCTCTTACGAGGTTTCTCGTTCCATCGCAGCCTGCGAGGGAGCGCTCTTGGTCGTGGATGCCACTCAGGGCGTTCAGGCACAGACCATCTCCAACCTCTATATGGCTATAGAGCACGACCTGGAAATCATTCCTGTGATCAACAAGATAGATATGCCTTCGGCTATGCCGGAGGAAGTGGAAGACGAAATCGTTGACCTCATCGGATGCAAGCACGAGGATGTTCTACGCGCTTCCGGTAAGACAGGCGAGGGCGTTGAGGATGTACTGGAGGCGGTGGTAAACCGTGTGCCTGCTCCTAAGGGCGACGATAAGGCGCCATTGCAGGCGCTCATCTTCGACTCCGTGTTCAACTCCTTCCGTGGTATCATCGCTTATTTCAAGATAGAGAACGGCGTTATCCGCAAGGGCGACAAGGTGAAGTTTTTTAACACCGGCATGGAGTATGATGCCGATGAAATCGGTGTGCTCAAGATGGATATGATTCCTCGCAAGGAACTGGGTGCCGGAGAGGTGGGCTACATCATCTCGGGTATCAAGAATGCCACCGAGGTAAAGGTGGGTGATACCATTACGCACATCGCCCGACCATGCGAGAAGGCGATTGCCGGTTTCCAGGAAGTGAAGCCGATGGTCTTTGCTGGCGTTTATCCTATCGATCCTAGCGATTATGAAAATCTGCGTGCCTCATTGGAGAAGCTGCAGCTCAACGATGCGTCGCTTACATTCTCGCCTGAGAGTTCCGTGGCATTGGGCTTCGGTTTCCGTTGCGGATTCCTCGGTCTGCTCCACATGGAAATTGTGCAGGAGCGTCTGGACCGCGAGTTCAACATGGATGTTATCACCACCGTTCCTAACGTATCTTATATGGTATATGACAAGCAGGGTGGCGAGAAGGAGGTTCACAACCCTTCGGGATTGCCAGACCCAACGATGATTGACCATATCGAGGAGCCATATATCCGTGCCACCATCATCACCGCAGCCGATTACATCGGTCCGATTATGAAGCTTTGTCTGGATAAGCGTGGCGAATTGATTAACCAGGAGTACGTGAGCGGTAACCGTGTAGAGTTGCACTTCATGTTGCCGCTGGGCGAGATTGTGATTGATTTCTACGATAAGCTGAAGAGTATTTCCAAGGGATATGCTTCCTTCGACTATCACATCGATTCGTTCCGCCATTCCGACCTGGTGAAACTGGATATTCTCCTGAATGGAGAACCTGTGGATGCGCTGAGTACCTTGACTCATCGCGACAATGCCGTGAGCTTCGGCCGCCGCATGTGCGAGAAGTTGAAGGACTTGATTCCTCGTCAGCAGTTTGACATTGCTATTCAGGCAGCTATCGGAGCCAAGATTGTGGCCCGTGAAACTGTGAAGCAGGTGCGCAAGGATGTGACCGCCAAGTGTTATGGTGGTGACGTGAGCCGTAAGCGCAAGTTGCTTGAGAAGCAGAAGAAGGGAAAGAAGCGTATGAAGCAGATTGGTAACGTAGAGGTGCCACAGAAGGCATTCCTTGCGGTATTGAAGTTAGACTAATATGAACTAAACCGAAATTTATAATGGAAGGAACATGAAAATGAATGCATTTAAAGTGATCACCCCAACGCGCGACATAGCCCGAGAGCTTGCACGTAAGTACAGTACGATGACTCACAGTGAGTTGGACGTGCTGGAGTCAATTCTGGAACCGATTAAGTATGGAAAGGGAGAGAAAATCCTGGTTGAAGGCGAGGTGTGCAAGAACATCTCGTATATTGAGAAGGGATTGGTACGCCAGTTTTACTTCAAGAACGACAAGGAAGTGACGGAACATTTGGGTGTGGATCATTCCATCTTCATGTGCATAGAAAGTCTCTTCAAGGAGGAGCCTACGAAATTGCAGGTGGAGGCGCTTGAGCCTACACTTGTATATGCCTTGCCTAAGGCGAAGCTGGAGGCTGCCGCCATGCGTAACGTGAACATCCAGATGCTTTATCGTAAGATTCTGGAGGAGAGCTTGATTCAGTCGCAGGTGCATGCCGACTTGATGAGATTCGAGACGGCGCCTAACAAATACAAGCGTCTGTGCGAGTTGAATCCGCAGGTGGTGCTCCGTGCGCCACTTACGTATATCGCCAGTTATCTGCAGATGACGCCAGAAACGTTGTCGAGAATCAGATCGAATACTTTATTGTAATTTATAACAAATGAGGGTGTGTCATAAAACAATGACACACCCTCATTTGTTTATTGGATATTACTCCGCCGTATAGAGGTATCGCTTGATACTCTTCTTTGGCGTCTTTTCGAACTCTTCGTCGTGGATGCGGATTTCGCTCAGCTTGCTGTAGCCTGGAACCATTGTGTTGAGTTCCTGGCGGTTCTGCTCCATGATATCTTCCAGTTCCTTTCTGCCGAGGTTCAGCGACTGAGCCTCGTCGAAATCTGGATAAACCAAACCTACTAGCTTTTCGCCGTTCTGAACCACCACGCTCTCGGCAACGAGGGCTAGGGAGTTGAGCTTGTCCTCAATTTCCTCAGGATAGATGTTCTGGCCCGATGCACCCAGGAGCATGTTCTTGCTGCGGCCCTTGATGAATACATTGCCATCGCCATCCATGGTACCCAGGTCGCCGGTGTGATACCAGCCGTTCTCATCGAGGGTCTGCTGGGTTGCCTCCTCATTCTTGTAGTAACCCAGCATCACGTTAGGACCCTTGGCAAGGATTTCGCCCGGTACATTCTCTGGGTCTGGACTGTCGATGCGAACCATCATGTGGAGCGCTGCCTTACCGCAAGAACCTGGTACGAAGTTCTTGTAATCCTCGTAGCAGATGATAGGCGCACACTCTGTGGCACCATAACCCACTGTATATCTGAAACCTACGCTATGCAGGAAATTCTCTACCTCTCGGTTGAACGCAGCACCGCCGATAATCACCTCGTAGAAGTTGCCACCGAAGGCATTGCTCACCTGGTCGCAGATCTTCTCCTTCACCTTCTTGCTGATCACTGGCATGTGGAGCAGCATGCGCATGCGGTTGTTCTGAATCTTAGGGAACACCTTCTTGCGGATGATCTTCTCGATGACCAGAGGCACAGCGATGATAACGGCTGGCTTGATGCGACCGAATGCTTCGGCAATGATGGCCGGGCTAGGGATGCGGGTGAGATAGAAGATGTGGCAGCCCTTGATGAATTCGAAGATAAACTCGAATGCCATGCCATACATGTGGGCCATCGGCAGGATGCTGATTATTGAATCACCTGCCTTGATCTTCTTGCCCAGTACATTCTCGGCAAAATCGGCATTGCTCCAGAGGGCACGGTAAGGAACCATCACACCCTTGGAGAAACCGGTGGTACCACTGGTATAGTTAATCATCGCCAGTTCGTCTGGGTCCTGATCGATGTAGTAGCTTACATGGTTCTTGCGGAAGTACTTAGGGTACTTGATGCCGAACATCTCGTTGAGGTGTTCGCGGGCGTATGTCAGCTTATCGGTGCGTGAAACCACGAGCGAATAGTCTGGAATGTAGATGATACCCTCCAGTCCCGGCATCTTGGTTGCGTCCACCTGAGTAGCCACCACATCACCCACGAAGAGTAACTTGGCGTCGCTGTGGTTCACGATGTTGTGAATCTGTTCAGGCATGAACTCATGCAGGATAGGCACCGCAATGGCACCGTAGGTCAAGGTAGCGAGGAATGCCACCGCCCAATTAGCACTGTTACGACCGCATAGGGCAATCTTGTCGCCCTTCACTACGCCGGAGTTCTCAAACATGATGTGCAGCTTTTCAATCTTGCGTGCCACATCGTGATACTGCAAGGTGGCTCCCTTGTAGTCGGTCAGGGCATCCATATCCCAATGGTCAATGATGCTTTTCTGTATAAGTGCGTTAAAGCTAGGAATTTCCATATTCTTATTCATTTCTCGTTTTATTCTTTATATAGTGCGTTCTAATAGAGGAACGCTTATTGTATAGCGTCCTGATAGAGGTAGCGCTTAATCGACTTCTTTGCCGTCTTTTCGAATTCAGTGTCGTGCAACTGGATGCGCGAGATTTTTGCGAAGCTTGGCATCTGCAGGTTCAGGTCCTTTCGGTTCTGCTCCATGATGTTGACGAGGTCTTCCTGGCTGAATCCCATCTCCTGACTTTCGTCCATTTCCGGATGCACCAGTGCCACGAGCTTGTCGTCCTTCTGGAGTACGATGCTCTCGTTCACCATCGGCATGGAGTTGAGTTTGTCTTCTATCTCCTCCGGATAGATGTTCTGTCCGTTAGGGCCCAGCAGCATGTTCTTGCTTCTTCCTCTTACGAAGAAGTGGCCTTCAGAGTCCATCGTTGCCAGGTCGCCTGTGTGGAACCATCCGTCTTCATCGATTACGGCATCCGTAGCCTCCTGGTTCTTGTAGTAGCCCTTCATCACGTTGATGCCACGGCAAACCAGTTCGCCGGCCACGTTTTCAGGGTCATCGCTCAATACCTTCACCTCCATGTGCTTCACGGCAACGCCGCAGCTTCCTGCCACATAGTTGTCCTGATGGGCGAAGGTGATGAGTGGAGCGGTTTCGGTGGTTCCGTAGCCCATGGCGATAGGGAAGCCCACGCTGATGAAGAAGTTCTCAATCTCCTTGTTGAGTGGTGCGCCACCCACAACCACCTCGTAAGGGCGATTGCCAAACTTGCGGAGCACGAACTCGCGAACCTTCTCCTTGATGCGCTTGTTGATGACAGGCATGTTCATCAGGAGGCGGGCACGGTTGGTCTGTACATGTGGGAACACTTCCTTTCTTACAATCTTATCCACCACGAGCGGCACGGCGAAGAGGATGTCGGGCTGAATCTCAGCCAGTGCCTCAGAGATGAGCGTTGGGCTCGGCAGGCGGGTGAGGAAGAAGATGTGGTTACCCATCACGATGTTGAAGAGGAACTCAGTCATCAGTCCGTACATGTGTGCCATCGGCAGGGTAGAGAGGATGTTGCAGTTCTTTCCTATCTTCTTGCTCACGGAGTCGATGAGATAGTCGAGATTGCCCCAGAGTGCCCTGTAAGGCAGCATCACACCCTTAGAGAACCCTGTGGTTCCGCTGGTGTAGTTGATCATCGCCAGTTCTTCAGGATCATCCACGTGATACTTTACGTGCTCTGCCCGGAAGTACTTAGGGTATTTGTGGCCGAACATGGCGTTGAGGTGCTCGCGCGCGTAGGTCAGTTTTTCTGAACGGGAGATAACGAGAGAATTGTCGGGCAGATAGATGATGCCTTCCAGTGTAGGCATCTCGTCCGGATTGATTTCCGTAGCCACCACATCGCCCACGAAGAGCAGTTTGCTCTCACTGTGGTTCACGATGTTGTGAATCTGCTCAGGCTTAAATTCGTTCTGTATAGGTACGACAATAGCGCCGTAAGTAATAATGGCCAGGAAGGCTACTGCCCACTGGCTACTATTTCTTCCGCAGACGGCAATTTTGTCGCCCTTCTTCACATCGCTGTTTTCAAACAGGATGTGCAGCTTCTCAATCTTTCTAGCAACATCGTGGTATTGCAGGGTGGCTCCCTTGTAATCGGTGAGCGCATCCAGATTCCAGTTCTTGATGATGCTTCTCTCAATATACGAGTTAAAACTTGGTATTGAATTCATTGCACAGTTTACAAAATTTTGTGCAAAGATACAGAAAATACTGCACACTACAAAAAAATATGTGCATTATTTTTGATAAAGGGGCAAATTAATTGTAAAACCGGAGAAAAAGGATAAGTTTTGTCCCATTATTACCATTTGGAGTTGGCAATAATGGGATGAAAACCTTATTTTTTACCTCATCCTTGAAATCAGGGATGGGGGAGATTCAATGCTTATTCATATCTCATCGATTTGGCTGGATGGATATGCGAGATGAGGTAGCTTGGGGCTACGAGCATGAACACGCTGATGAGCAGGGTGGCTACATTCAGCGCCACGATGAAGAGCCAATTGAACTCCACGGGCACCGTACTTACGTAGTAAGTCTGCGCATCGAGTTTTAGCACCCCTGTGAAATACTGCACTGCTAGAATTGCCAGGGCGATGATGTTGCCCAGCAGCATTCCCCTGCCTATGATGAACACGGCAAACCAGAGGAAGGTGTGGCGGATGGTGCGGTTGCGGGCACCCAAGGCCTTGAGTACGCCGATCATCGAGGTGCGTTCCAGGATGATGATGAGCAATCCGCTGATCATGGTTACGCCTGCCACGATGAGCATCAGGGCGAGGATGATCCACACATTGAGGTCCATCAGGCCGAGCCACTGGAAGATGTTCGGGTTCAAGTCTTTGATGGTGGCACTGCTGTAGGTTTCGCCATAATGATCCACGGTGCGGTTCACCTTATTTATAATATAGTCTTCCGTCTCGTTGAGTTTCTCGAAATCGTTCACCGTCAGTTCGGCTCCGCTGGCCTGGTCGTCCATCCATCCGTTCAGTTTCACGGCGGTGTAGAGGTCGGTATAGACCATCGTCTCGTCGTATTTCTTCAGGTTGGTCTGATAGATGCCCTGAATGGTGAACCGGCGCATTCTCACTCCGTTGTCGTCGATGAAATAGGCGAAGATTCTTTCTCCGTTCTTCAGCTTCAGCTTGTCGGCCATCAGCTTGGAAATCAGGATTTTGTTGTGACTTGCCTTGTCGTCAAACTTCGGTATGCTTCCCTCCACCATGTTCTGGTGGATGAAGGTGGAGTCAAACTCCGGACCCACGCCCTTGAAGGCCACGCCCAGAAAGTCGCTGTCGGTCTTGAGGATTCCTTCCTTCATGGCGAATCGCTGTACGTGTTTCACGCCCGGAATCTTGCGGAGCACGCCCATCATGGAGTCGTTCATCACCACGGGATACTGGTTCTGCTGCTGCAGGGTCATGAAGTCCGCTACCTGTATGTGACTTCCGAATCCCACCACCTTGTCGCGGATGGTATGCTTGAATCCCAGCACCACGCACACCGACATGATCATGATGGCGAGACCGATGGCAACGCCAGCGGTGGCTATATGGATAGCAGGGCGAGAAACTTTACGTTTATCGCCCTGGTCGCTATACAATTTCTTTGCTATAAATAGAGGAAAATTCATATCTTACAGTCCTTCATCCTCCACTCTTCCCGGATAAGCCTCCAGTGCCTTGGCAAGCACTACGAGGGCTCTATTCAGGTCGTCTTTCTTCAACACGTAGGCCATACGCACCTGGTTTCTTCCGGCTCCAGGAGTGGTGTAGAAACCGGAGGCTGGTGCCATCATCACGGTTTCGCCCTCGTAATCAAACTCTTCCAGGCACCAGCGGCAGAACTTATCTGAATCGTCGATAGGCAGTTTGGCCACGGTGTAGAAGGCACCCATAGGGATAGGTGAATATACGCCAGGAATGCGGTTGAGTCCGTCAATCAGGCACTTACGGCGCTCCACGTACTCATCATATACATCGCGATAGTACTCCTCGGGAGCATCGAGCGAAGCCTCGGCTACAATCTGACCGATGAGTGGAGGAGAGAGACGGGCCTGGCAGAACTTCATCACCGCCTTGCGAATCTCGGCATTCTTGGTAATCAGGGCACCCACGCGGATACCGCACTCGCTGTATCGCTTAGACACGGAGTCGATGAGCACGGTGTTCTGCTCGATGCCTTCCAAGTGCATCGCACTGATGTATGGGCTTCCGGTGTAGATGTACTCACGGTAAACCTCATCAGAGAAGAGGTAGAGATCGTACTTCTTCACCAGGTCGCGAATCTGGTTCATCTCTCTGCGTGTGTAGAGATAGCCCGTAGGGTTGTTAGGGTTGCAAATCAGGATGGCACGGGTGTGCTCATTGATCAGCTCCTCAAACTTCTCCACCTTAGGCAGCGAGAAACCCTCCTCGATGGTAGTGGCGATGGTGCGGATCTTGGCACCCGCCGAGATGGCGAACGCCATATAGTTAGCGTATGCTGGTTCTGGCACGATGATTTCATCTCCCGGGTTCAGGCAGCTCATGAATGAGAAGAGCACGGCTTCTGAACCTCCCGATGTGATGATGATGTCATCGGCAGTAACATTGATGTTGAATTTCTTGTAATAATCCACCAGCTTCTCTCGGTAACTGAGATAGCCCTGGCTTGGAGAATACTCCAGGATGGTGCGGTCGATGTGCTTGAGCGCATCGAGACCACACTGCGGAGTAGGGAGGTCTGGCTGACCGATATTGAGGTGATAGACCTTAACTCCACGTTTCTTTGCTGCGGCAGCCAGAGGAGCCAGCTTTCTGATAGGTGACTCAGGCATTTCGAGGCCGCGTACTGATATTTCAGGCATCTTTTAAAAATTCTATCTGTTAATTATCTATAGCGAGGGTTGCGAAATCGACTACATCGAATGCGAAATCGACTACATCTAAATCCCAACTTTTCGCAAATCGCTTGCAAAGATACGGAATTTCATCGAAAAATCGTAATAGATTGGGTTAAAAAATCATTTTTTAGTAAAAAACTCTTTATTCTGTTGTTCTTCTGCATTCTTTTTTATAACTTTGCATCACAATTGTGCCTTTTTTAGGCTACCTTATATAATAAGGTAAGATGAAAGTGGGGGAAAGATAAAACGAATATTAAAATAAATAAGAAAAGGAAAAGAAATTATGAGAAGTAGAACAAGTACTTGGTTTGAGACTAAAGTTAAATATCAGAAGACCATGGAAGATGGTTCAGAGAAGGTTGTTTCTGAGGCTTACGTTGTGGATGCCTTGAGCTTCACCGAGGCAGAGAGTGCCATCATCGACGAGATGTCTGTTTACGTGAGTGGCGAGTTGAAGGTGAGCGGCATCGGCAAGGCTTGCTATGGCGAAATCTTCTTCAGCGACCTGGATGATGACGACAAGTGGTACAAGGCCAAGCTTCAGTTTATCACCATCGATGAGAAGAGTGAGAAGGAGAAGCGTTCTAACGTGGTTTATCTGGTTCAGGCTAAGTCGTTGGCTCGTGCCTTGCGTTATATCGACGAGGTGATGGGCAAGACCATGATTGATTACGATATCGTGGGTCTCAACGAGACTAAGTTGATGGATGTTTTCGAGCACCACGCTCCTGGCGAGAAGAAGGAGGAGAAGAACGACGTTCCGGAGTACGAGCAGGGCAAAGCCGAGTAAATAGATATCCTGATGTCATACTTCCGGCAAGAGCAAATGGCTAAGGAATCATTTATTAATTATTAATTATAAATTATTAATTGAAAAATGTATGATGTAAAAGGAAATCTTCATGAGGTGTT
This sequence comes from uncultured Prevotella sp., assembly GCA_900555035.1. Classification (GTDB taxonomy): domain Bacteria; phylum Bacteroidota; class Bacteroidia; order Bacteroidales; family Bacteroidaceae; genus Prevotella. Next base: position 2,800 of record USJX01000048.1, on the reverse strand, counting down.
GGGCAGTTTGCCTGCTGGTGTCCGCCTGGTGGCCATCAGCAAGTTTCATCCCAACGAGTATATTGAGGCTGCTTACGCCGAAGGTCAGCGTGTCTTCGGCGAGAGCCATGAGCAGGAACTTGCCAAGAAGGTGGAGAGCTTGCCTAAGGATATAGAGTGGCATTTCATAGGTCATCTTCAGACCAACAAGGTGAAGTACATCGCCCCTTATATCTCCATGATTGAGTCGGTGGATAGCATGAAACTGATGAAGGAGATTAACAAGCAGGCGGCGAAGCACGACCGGGTGGTGAAGATTCTTTTGGAGCTTCATATTGCCGAGGAGGATACGAAGTCGGGTTTGTCATTGGCTGCCTGTCGTGAGCTTCTGGAGGCTGGCGAGTGGCGTGAGTTGCCTCATGTTGAGATATGCGGTTTGATGATGATGGCATCGAATACGGATGATGAGCAGCAGATAGCCCGTGAGTTTGATGCTGCCGCTGCGTTTTTCGATGAGGTGAAGCAGAAGTATTTTGCCGATTCTCCTGCCTTCTGCGAGCGCAGTTGGGGCATGAGTCACGACTATCATATAGCCGTAAACCACGGCAGCACGATGGTTCGTGTGGGTACTACCATCTTCGGGCCTAGAGTATATTAAGATTTAGGATATTTTCTGTTCGGCACTGGCGGATGCATATACGCCAGTGCCGAATGTGTATACGCCAGTGGCGGATGGAAATTTTATCTTGTGGGGGAAGGAAAGTGGTTTCCTAGAAAACCACTTTCTTTCCCTTGTTCGTTACATACAGATGGTCCTTCTTTGGGGTCTGTACGCTGCGACCTTCCAGGTCGAAGTATTTCGCTGGCTGGTTGTCTTCTGCTATTGTAATGCCCTCTACGGCTGCATCGGTGGCGAAATCCTTTAGGTAATCGAAGGTGACCATGCCGGTGGACTCATCCTTCTTGATGTTGTAGAGAGGACGGGTAGAGAGGGTGCTCCAGTTGAACTTCACCTGGGTAAGGCTATTGATGTCCTTGCCGTCTTCGCCTATCTTGTAGGCTGGGAATGGGTCGTTCTGGAGACTCAGGGTGTATTCATCCCATGAGTATTTGTAATCCTTGCTGTCGCCGCAGTTGGCCTGGTTGATGACGAGACCATCGGCTGGCACCACCATCACCCTTGAAATGCCCCTCTCGTCGTTAGGGAAATCGCCCAGACTCACTGTACTCTTGTCGGCATAGTCGATGCGCCAAACCAGCATGCCATATCCGTGGAGATACTTGTACCAGCCCTCGTTGCGGATGTTTTGAAGCAGGAGGAATTCGCCCTTGGCTCTCTTTTTCAAGTTGTCCTTAACCAGCTCGCTCACATTGCCCGATGAGTAGTCTGAGTTCGGGTTGAAGAAGAAGTTGTCGTCGTTAACATCGGCTTCAATCTTATAGGCCTTCGATGCCACATCGTATGGCTCCAGGGTCAGCTGCCCAGCTTCCGTTGGGCTTAGCGTGATAGGATCCACCCAACCCATCAGCATCTTCTCCCATGGAGAGTATGGGGTAGGGCGATAGCCATCGTAGGTGTATTCGCCCGCATCCATCAAATCCCAGTATTCCGGACTCTGATTGTCGGCGTAAGTGGCTGGATATTCGGTTGGATAATGGTCTGGCAGGCCCATGGTGTGCGAGAACTCGTGACAGAACAGTCCGATGCCGTTAATCTGGTAGATGCCATTCTCGGTATCTGCCGGGGTACCATTCAGCTCGTTGTTGATGCCGTAACGGGAAAAACGCTTGCCGTCGCATACCAGCTCTTCGCCACGTATGCCGTTTTGATCGTAGCGGTAGAAAGTGGCGGTTCCCGATTTCGGCCAGAGACAGTTGTCGTCATTGCCCGAGATGCTCTCTGAATAGCCGGCGTAGATTACATATACCAGATCTACATAGCCATCGCCATCAGAATCATATTGCGAGAAATCCACATCTTTATCTATCTGGGTGCATGCCTCGCCCAGCATCTGGTCGTTGCCCAGGTCTATCTTGCCGCTGTTTCTGTTTTTTCCGTAAAAGGCGGATTCCTGGCTCATGGTGACAGGACCCACCACATCAAACTGAGGGGCGAACTTGCCTTCGCTGCAGAACTTAAAGTACTCTCTCACGGAGCCATAGTTGTTGAACCTTGGTTTCTGAGAATATACGGCAGCATCGGCCTCAGGAGCCGCTGCGCCCATCTCGGCATTGAGATAGTGGTTGAAGGTGGCCACCGGGTTGCTGCTCTTGAATTTCAGATCCTTGAACTCAACGAGAATGACCAGTGCCTTGGGACTGCCCGTGTGGGGGAAGTATCTGTTTCTGGCGTTGATGCCGCTGGCTCTGCTGGCCAGGTTTGCCTGATATGCCTGGTTAACTAGATTGGCTCTTATTTGTCGGGCCTGTTGTGCTGCGGAATATTGCGCCTGGAGTTCCTCGATGGTAGTTTTCTCGTACTTTCCGTTGTCGTTGAGTCTGATAGGAGTACCATCGGTAGTGATATAATAGTAGAAGTTTTCATCGCCGTGGCGTGATGCAGATACGATGCTGCCATCGGCGAGTTGAACCTGGCAGATGCCTGGTTGAGCCTTGGCTGCTAACATGGAAGTGGCTGACAGCAAGGCAAAAGCTAAGCTTAGAATTGTTCTTTTCATTCTTTTTAGGATGAGATTTGTATTGTATTAATATTATTTTTTCGCAGCAAAGGAGTATTATGGCACACCCTTTTGTTCTTTATTTTCGAGAACGCAAGTCCGCTAGGCGTCCCGCCGGATTTGAAATCCGGCGTTAAAAAATG
>USJX01000047.1 GCA_900555035.1 uncultured Prevotella sp. | reverse complement strand
TAAACACATTTTATTAATTAACCATAAATGTGTCTATCTATATCAGTATAAGTCAAATAGCGTAAACCTTTACGCACGATTTTGGCGGTTTATTGATACAACATGACGATATTTTTTATACCTTTGCAGCAGATTTCTAAAATGATAATTTAAAACAAATAACAAAACAAAATAACAACATGAAAGAGCTTAAAGCATTGAACAAGCGCACTGCTCCTAAGAGCGTAGCGCCAGAAAAAATCATCCAGTTTGGCGAGGGTAACTTCTTGCGTGCATTCGTTGACTGGATCGTATGGAACATGAACAAGAAGACTGATTTCAATGGTTCTGTCGTAGTAGTTCAGCCATTGGCTGGCGGTATAGTAGATTGGTTGAACGGTCAGGACTGTCTCTACCACGTAAACCTTCAGGGTAAGGAGAACGGCCAGGCTGTCAACACATTAGAGCGTATCGACGTTATCAGCCGTGCATTGAATCCATATTCTCAGAACCAGGCTTTCATGGCTTTGGCTGAGCAGCCAGAGATGCGTTTCATCATCTCTAACACAACAGAGGCTGGTATTGCATTCGATGACTCTTGCAAGTTCACAGATGCTCCTGCAGCTTCTTACCCAGGTAAGTTGGTTCAGTTGCTGTTCCATCGCTATAAGTTCTTCGAGGGCGACCCAACTAAGGGTATGATCTTGATGCCATGTGAGTTGATTTTCTTGAACGGTCACCACTTGAAGGAGTGCATCTACCAGTATATCGAGCTTTGGAAGGAAGACATGGGTGCTGACTACGAAGGCTTCAAGGAGTGGTTCACAAACCACTGCTATGTTTGCGCTACACTCGTTGACCGTATCGTTCCTGGCTTCCCACGCGACACCATCAAGGAAATCCAGCAGAAGGTTTGCTACAAGGATAACCTCGTAGTAAAGGCTGAGAGCTTCCACCTCTGGGTAATCGAGAAGGCAGAGAACATGACTGTAGAGCAGATGCAGGAGGAGTTCCCTGCGCACAAGGCTGGTCTCCACGTTCTCATCACAGACAACGAGAAGCCATACCACGAGCGTAAGGTTACTTTGTTGAATGGTCCTCACACTGTATTGAGCCCTGTTACATATCTCAGCGGTGTAAACATCGTTCGCGATGCTTGCGAGCACCCAGTATTGGGCAAGTACATCCACAAGGTACAGTTCGAGGAGTTGATGCAGACATTGAATCTCCCTATGGACGAGCTTCAGAAGTTCGCTTCTGACGTATTGGAGCGTTTCGAGAACCCATTCGTTGACCACCAGGTAACCAGCATCATGCTGAACTCATTCCCTAAGTTCGAGACTCGCGACCTCCCAGGCGTGAAGATCTACTTGGAGCGTAAGGGTGAGTTGCCACAGGGATTGGTATTCGGTCTCGCTGCCATCATCACTTACTATAAGGGGGGTGTTCGTGAGGACGGTGCTCCTATCCAGCCAAATGATGACCAGAAGATCATGGATAAGCTCACAGAGCTTTGGGCTACTGGCGATACCCAGAAGATAGCAGAGGGCGTACTCGGCTTCGACTACATCTGGCATGAGAATTTGAACGAGACTGTTCCTGGCTTGACAGAGTTGGTTAAGAAGGATCTCGACCTCATTCAGGAGAAGGGTATGTTGGAGGCAGTGAAGACTATCCTCTAATAAAAACAGACTTAGTTAATAAGGTAAAAAGATAGTAGAAAGTCCGGTAAGTTCAAGATTAACTTGATTCTTACCGGACTTATTTTATTTGAAGAATTTTGTTTAAAGAATTCTGTCTCTTTGAATCATCTTAGAACGAGCTAAGTAGCAGGCTCTAAGATAATAAAAACCTATTTGAACTAGGATAGATAAAGCCAATAGATGGCGAAAAGCACAGCTACCATGATGATGCCCACCACAGTCTTGATCATGCAGGTGGCAACCCTTTTCAGGATAAGTAATCCAACTACCAAAGCTGCTAATGCAAAGGCGTAATAAAGGAAATTATTATCCATTGCGATTCTCCTTTCTGAATGGCTTGCGGTTGGTATTGAATGCCTTCTTACCTCTATTTTCATTGAAAGGCCTGTTATCTTCCTTCATTGCTCTGACGAACTCATTAGGGATAGGAGTCTCGAACTCCATCGGCTGATGGGTTACCGGATGATAGAAGCAGAGCACATAAGCATGCAGGCAAAGACGACCGCATGGATCATCGCCATTGCCATACTTAATGTCACCGCAAACCGGGTGTCCCATATCGGCAGTATGCACACGAATCTGGTTCTTTCTGCCCGTTTCCAGCTTATACTCTACCAGTGAATGCTCGGTGGTGCGCTGCAGAGTGTGGAAATGGGTAACGGCATATTTGCCGCCATTATCAGTGTCGCTGGCATAAGTGATATAAGCCTTGTTATCCTTCAGCCAGTTGGCCACAGTGCCCTCATCTTCCTCCATTTCTCCGGAAACCAGAGCCACATATCGGCGGTCATACACATTATGGTGCCAATCATCCTCCAGGGCAAGCTCGGTTTGCTTATCCTTGGCGTAGATCATCAGACCCGAAGTGTCACGATCGAGTCGGTGCACCACGTGAGCCTGACAGTTCTGTCGGGTCTTGTGGAAGTAATCATCCAATACGGTCTTCACATTGAGGGTTGAATGACCGGCAGCCATACTGAGGATACCCACGTTTTTTTCAACTACGATGATGTAGCGGTCTTCGTAAACAATCTTGATGTATCTGCTCTTGAAGACCTCCTGGTTCTTCTTGGTTTTGCTTACGCTCACCTTCATGCCCGGTTTCAGGGCGTAGTCAAACTGGGTGATGGTCTTTCCATCCACCTTGATTCCCCTGCCCTGCAAGGTTTGCTTCACCTTGGTCTTACTAGGACCCTTCACGTTCTCCATCAGCCACTCCAACAGTTGCGCTGGTTTCTCCACCTTGTAGTGGTCGTATTCGTTGGGGTTGCCATAGCCGTAAGCATTGTTGCTGTGCTTACTGAAATTGCCTTTATTATTCTGTTGTTTCATTTCTTGTTTTGTTGCTATCTTGTGTCTTTATCAGCCCCTCTTGGTGCCAATTCAGCCTACAAAAGTAAGACTTTTCTGCAAAATAACAAAGAAGAGCCCCTTTTTTAACTAAAAATTAGTAACTTTTGCCAATAAAACATTGATATACAAATAATTTTTCGTAACTTTGCACCCAAATTAAGATAAAATCAGATAAAAGATATTTAGAAATAAGGAATGATTACAGTAACAAATCTTGCAATTCAATTCGGTAAGCGAGTGCTTTACAAAGATGTAAACCTCAAGTTCACACATGGTAATATTTACGGTGTAATCGGTGCCAACGGTGCCGGTAAGTCAACCCTGCTCCGTGCCATCAGCGGCGACCTGGAGCCAAACAAGGGAACTGTGGAGATGGGACCTGGCGAGCGCCTTTCCGTTTTGGAGCAGGACCACTTTAAGTATGACGAGTTCCGCGTGATGGACACCGTATTGATGGGTCATCAGCCATTGTGGGAAAACATGAAGGAGCGCGAGCGCCTCTACGCTAAGCCAGAAATGACAGAGGAAGATGGTAACCTTGCTGCTGAGCTGGAGCTCAAGTTCGCTGAGATGAACGGTTGGGAGGCAGAAAGCAACGCTGCCCAGCTGCTCCAGAACCTTGGCGTAAAGGAGGAACTCCACGATAAGCTCGTAGGCGAGCTTTCTAACACAGAGAAGGTGCGCGTAATGCTGGCGAAGGCTCTCTTCGGTAACCCAGACAACCTCCTACTCGATGAGCCTACCAACGACCTCGACCTCGACACCGTAGAGTGGTTGGAGGAATACCTCAGCAACATCGAGCAGACTGTTCTCGTGGTTTCTCACGACCGTCACTTCCTCGATGCTGTCAGCACACAGACCGTGGATATCGACTTCGGTAAGGTAACCATGTTTGCCGGTAACTACTCTTTCTGGTACGAGAGTTCTCAGTTGGCTCTCCGTCAGGCTCAGAACCAGAAGATGAAGGCTGAGGAGAAGAAGAAGCAGTTGGAGGAGTTCATCCGCCGATTCTCTGCCAATGTGGCTAAGAGTAAGCAGACCACCTCTCGTAAGAAGATGTTGGAGAAGCTGAATGTTGAGGAAATCCGCCCATCTAGCCGTAAGTACCCAGGTATCATCTTCCAGATGGAACGTGAACCAGGCAACCAGATTCTGGAGGTTGAGGGCTTGAAGGCTTGCGATGAGGACGGAACAGTGCTCTTCGACAATGTAAACTTCAACATCGAGAAGGGCGAGAAGGTGGTATTCCTCTCTCATAACCCTAAGGCGATGACTGCACTCTTCGAAATCATCAACGGCAACCGCAAGGCTGACGCAGGTGAATACAAGTGGGGTGTAACCATCACCACTGCCTACCTCCCACTCGACAACACCGAGTTCTTCCAGAGCGACATGAACCTGGTAGATTGGCTGAGCCAGTATGGTCCAGGCAATGAGGTGGCCATGAAGGGCTACCTGGGAAGAATGCTCTTCAGCGGCGAGGAAGTGTTGAAGAAGGTGAACGTGCTCTCTGGAGGTGAGAAGATGAGATGTATGATTGCCCGCATGCAACTGCAGAACGCCAACTGTCTGATTCTCGATACTCCTACCAACCACCTGGACTTGGAGAGTATCCAGGCATTCAACAACAACCTGGTGGCTTTCAGAGGCAACATCCTCTTCGCCAGCCATGACCACGAGTTCATCAATACTGTAGCAAACCGCATCATCGAGCTCACTCCATCTGGAACCATCGACAAGCTCATGTCTTACGACGAGTATATCTACGATGAGGCCATCAAGGAGCAGAAGGCAAAGATGTATGGCGTGCAGCAGTAACCTGAATACACATATTTATATATATAGAGAGAGTGCCAATCTGATGCGAATCGGATTGGCACACTCTTTGTTAAACACCTAATAAAAAAATAATCATGTTTAAAAAATTTAAGACTATGTCACAAGGAAAGAATATAAAAGTTGAAGACGGTAACGCTCAGGAACAGGTTCTTAACGAGAACGCTGAGCAGAACGCTACTCAAAACGAGAATAATGCCGAGGCAAATGCCGAAGAGCAGGAAGCAGGAACTGACAACAAGTCGGCTGAGGCTGACAACAAGACAGAGGACACTGACAACAAGGCAGAGAGCACTGAGGCAGACCCATTGATCAAGGCTCAGCAGGAAGTAGAAGAACTCAAGAAGACGCTGCTCTACAAGACTGCAGAATTTGAGAACTACCGCAAGCGCACCATGAAGGAGAAGGCAGACCTCATCCTCAACGGTGGCGAGAAGACCATTTCTGCCATCCTCCCTATCCTCGACGACTTTGAGCGTGCACTTGCCGACAAGAGCGAGGATCCTAAGGCTATCAAGGAAGGCGTGCAGATGATTTTCAACAAGTTCGTGAAGACACTCGAAGGTCTTGGCGTAAAGAAGATTGAAACTGCTGACAAGGATTTCGATGTAGATTTCCATGAGGCCATCGCCATGGTACCAGGAATGGGTGACGACAAGAAGGGCAAGGTAATCGACTGTGTACAGACAGGTTACACCCTCAACGATAAAGTAATTCGTCACGCTAAGGTTGCCGTAGGTCAATAATCTGAAAGCCAATCATCTCTATGATTTGATAATCTATGATCTGGTTGGCATCAGTTTATCTATCATCAAGGAGGAGAATATCATTCAAGAAACATCATTATTAGAATAAAGAATTAGCAATGGCTAAGAGAGACTATTATGAGGTGCTTGGCGTAGATAAGCAGGCATCAGAAGACGAAATCAAGAAGGCTTACCGCAAGATAGCCATCAAGTATCACCCTGACCGCAACCCTGGCGACAAGGAGGCGGAAGATAAGTTTAAGGAGGCTGCCGAGGCTTACGAGGTTCTGCACGACCCTCAGAAGCGTCAGCAATACGACCAATTTGGATTCAACGGTCCTCAGGGCGGCTTTGGCGGCGGCTTCGGTGGTGGAGCCGGCATGGATATGAATGACATCTTCTCTATGTTTGGCGACATCTTCGGCGGACACGGCGGTTTCGGAGGCTTCGGTGGAGGCTTTGGCGGCGGTGGCGCTCAGCCACAGCAGTACCAGGGTCGCGACTTGCGCGTTCAGGCCAAGCTCACCCTGCAGGAAGCTTACGCTGGATGTACCAAGAAGTTTAAGATTCGCAAGGATGTAACCTGTACGGCTTGTCACGGTTCCGGCTGCGAGGCTGGTTCTCAGCCAGAGACCTGTCCTACCTGTCATGGCACGGGTTACACCGTGCGCACCGTACGCTCTATGTTCGGTACCATGCAGACCCAGGTTGCCTGCCCTACTTGCGGTGGCGAGGGACATGTTATCAAGAACAAGTGTAAGGCCTGCGGTGGCGACGGTATCGTTGCCGGCGAGGAAGTGGTAGAAGTAAACATCCCTGCCGGTATTGACGACGGAATGGTTGTCAATGTTCCAGGAAAGGGTGGTGCCGGTAAACACAATGGTGTAAACGGCGACTTGCAGGTAATAGTACGCGTGGAGAAGGATGAGCAGTTTGAACGTAGCGACAAGGATCTCTACTACAACCTGGTACTCGATTTCTCTACAGCCGTTCTTGGCGGCGAGGTTGAGGTTCCTACACTCGAAGGAAAGACTACCGTGAAGATTGAACCAGGAACACAGCCAGGCAAGCAGCTTCGACTTCGTGGCAAGGGAATGCCTGCCATCAAGGGTTACGGTTACGGAAAGGGCGATATCATAATCAACATCACAGTCTATATTCCTAAGACTCTGAACAAGGAGGAAAAGGAACTGGTAAAGAAGTTCAAGGAATGCGAGAACTTCAAGGCTGATAATGCTGACAAGAAGTCAATCTTCGACAGTATCAAGAATCTGTTCAAGTAACAACAAGCAATAATACGTCTGTTAATACAGAAATAATTGTTTAAGGATTAATACTGGCAATCTCAACATTGGCTGTCGCCGGTGCTGAGATTGCCTTTTTTATATCCGAACCAATATCACACATTAATTATATATAGTAGTTTAATATATTTCGCATGAATTATCAAGAGACAACGGAATACCTCTTCAATAGCACTCCCGTGTTTGAGAAGATTGGAGCCAAGGCATACAAGCCAGGCTTGCAGACCACCCATGCCCTAGACGAGCACTTCGGACATCCGCATCGTCAGTACAAGACTATCCATATAGCCGGAACCAACGGCAAAGGCTCCAGCTCACATACCCTTGCGGCTATCCTCCAGAGCCAGGGCTACAAAGTAGGTCTCTACACCTCTCCACATCTCGTAGATTTCAGAGAGCGTATCCGCGTGAACGGTGAATGTGTTCCGGAACAGTACGTCATCGACTTTGTGGCAGAGAACCGTGCCTTCTTCGAACCCCTCCATCCATCTTTCTTCGAACTGACCACCGCCATGGCATTCAAATACTTTGCCGAGCAGGGGGTAGATTACGCTGTAATTGAAGTTGGACTGGGAGGCAGACTCGACTGCACCAACATCATCACCCCAATCCTTTCTGTAATCACTAACATCAGTTTCGACCACACCCAGTTCCTGGGCAATACTTTGGCAGAGATAGCTGGCGAGAAAGCAGGCATCATCAAGCCGCACGTTCCTGTAGTCATCGGCGAATACCTGGACGAGACCCGCCCCGTGTTCGAAGAAAAAGCGAAGGAGATGCAGGCTCCTATCCTCTTTGCGCAGGACCTTTTTGCACAGGAAGAGAAGATGAAAAGCGGTGAAAAGACAAGAAGCAGCGTAGAGATGGGAAGCAATGTAGAGTTGGGCAATGTAGAAATGGAACTGAAAGGTTCCTATCAGGAACGCAACAAGAAGACGATTCTTGCCGCACTCAGCGTGCTGCGTCAAAGTATCACCATCAGCGATTACGCTATCAGGAAAGGCTTTGCCCAAGTTTGCGAGCTAAACGGACTTCGTGGCAGATGGGAGAAGCTGAATGATGCCCCACTTACCATCTGCGATACGGGCCATAATCTGGCAGGCTGGAGCTATCTGGCACCACAGATTCAGCATGTAAAAGCTGAGACCAAGCATATCGTATTCGGCATGGTTGACGACAAAGATGTGGCGCACGTATTACAACTTTTGAGCAAACTGCTCAAAAACGGTGTAAAATACTACTGGACGCAGCCTTCGACCAAAAGAGCCATCCCTGTGGAAAAATTGAGAGATTATGCACTGATGTATGACTTGCATGGAAACGTATATCATTCTGTAAAAGAAGCATATAACACAGCTTTAGCTGATGCGGAAAAAGACGATTTCATCTTCATAGGCGGTTCAAGTTATGTTGTGGCAGATTTGCTCTCTTGAAAATTTTTAGTTTTTTTAAATTAAATAATTGCCAAATAATTTGTCACATTCATTTTTTTTTAGTTACTTTGCAGTAGATTACTTTAGAACATAAAGTAGAGTAACTAAACAATGACATATTATGAATACAGAACCAGTTAACAAGTGTGGTTTGAAAAGAGAAGATTTTCAGACCACAGTGAACGGAAAGAAGACTGATCTCTTCGTGTTGAGAAACAAGCAGGGCAACGAGATTGCTGTGACAAACTATGGTGGTGCTGTTGTTGCAATCATGATGCCTGATAAGGACGGCAACTACGCCAACCTCATTCAGGGCCACGACAACATCCAGGATGTCATCAACTCGCCTGAGCCTTTCTTGAGCGTCCTCATCGGTCGTTATGGTAACCGTATCAAGGAGGGTAAATTCACCCTTCATGGCAAGGAGTATCAGTTGGCATGCAACGATGGCAAGAACCACTTGCATGGAGGTCCTACAGGATTCCACGCACACGTTTGGGATGCAACTCGCATGAGCGACAATGCCGTAGTATTGAAGTACACCAGCCCATACGGCGAGGAAGGTTTCTCTGGAGAGCTGACAGTTTGGGTGGCTTATACCTTGACCGACGACAACGAGTTCGTCATCAAGTATCAGGCTACAACCAACAAGATGACCATCTGCAACCTGACCCACCATGCGTTCTTCTCAATCCAGGGAATCGCTAACCCAACACCAACCATCGACAACATCATCTGTCAGGTTAACGCAGACTACTATCTGCCTATAGATGAGGAGTCTATCCCAACAGGTGAAATCCTGAAGGTAGAGGGTACACCATTCGATTTCCGCACTCCAAAGCCAATCGGCCAGGACATCAACGCGGACAACGAGCAGATTAAGAATGGTTCGGGTTACGACCACAACTATGTATTGAATAAGAAGGAAGAAGGCGAGATGAGCTTTGCTGCTCGCATCAAAGATCCAGTTAGTTGTCGTACCATGGAGGTTTACACCACAGAACCAGGTTTGCAGATGTACACAGGTAACTTCCTGGCAGGCATCAAGGGTCAGCATGGTGCAACCTTCCCACGCCGCAGCGCAGTATGCTTCGAGGCACAGAAGTTCCCAGATACACCTAATCATCCTTACTTCCCAAGTTGCCGATTGAATCCAGGTGAGACATACACCCAGAAAACAATCTATAAGTTTGGCGTAGAGAAATAAACATCTTTCATAACACATTAGGAGTTGCTGCCTCTAAATAAATCATGCAGAGGCAGTTGCTCCTTTTTGCGGTAAATCTGACAAGAATAAACAATGCGGTAAAAACCGATAGTAAGGTGAAAGCCGACAACAAACGCAAATATTAAACATAACAATAAAATATCAACTATCAAAATTAAACAATGGAACAAAAAATTGGAAACAACAACGGTCGCATCATTGCAATCATTACGATGTGTTTTATCTTTGCAATGATTTCGTTTGTAACTAACATGGGAGCACCTTTTGGCAACATCTGGGGCTTTAAGTACTCTTGGGCAGCCATGATGGGTAACTTCATGAACTTCGCCGCTTACCTCTTTATGGGTATTCCTGCAGGTAAGATGATTGAAAACAAGGGTTACAAGAAAACTGCATTGATTGCACTTGCCGTCGGTACAATCGGTTTGATGATCCAGTACTTATCAAGCATCTTCGGTGATGACATTCCTGTCTTTACACTCAGTTCAGGTGCCGTTTGCCTCAACTTGATTATCTATCTGTTGGGTGCATTCATCTGCGGCTTCTGCGTATGTATGCTTAACACAGTAGTAAACCCAATGTTGAACTTGCTCGGTGGCGGTGGTAACCGTGGTAACCAGCTCATTCAGATTGGTGGTACATTGAACTCTTTGAGTGGAACTCTCACTCCACTGTTGGCCGGTGTGCTCGTAGGTACAGTTACAGCAAACACAAGCATGAGCGACGTTGCTCCTCTCCTCTTCATCGGTATGGCCGTATTCATCGCAGCCTTCTTCATCATTTGGTTCGTTGCTATTCCTGAGCCAAACATCAAGAAGGAGAATGTTCAGTACGATCATAGTCCTTGGTCTTTCCGTCACTGCGTACTCGGTGTAATCGGTATCTTCTTCTATGTAGGTGTTGAGATTGGTATCCCAGCTCAGCTTATCTTCTACATCAGTAGCATGGACTTTACGGGTGCAGCTTCTGTAGGTGGTGCTTTCGCAGCAGTTTACTGGTTGCTCATGATGTGTGGTCGATTCCTCAGCTCATTCATCAGCGGTGCCATTTCTACCAAGACTCAGATGACAGTGGTTTCTACAGTAGCTATTCTCTTGCTGTTGACAGCTATCTTCTTGCCAGAGACCAACACTTTGAACTTTGCTTTGGCAGGCGACTCAGAGATTGCCAATCTGCTTAAGCTCGACGACCATGGTACTGGTGTTGTAGCATTTACAATTCCTACCAAGTGTGTGCTCATTGCAGTCTGCGGTTTGTGTACATCAATCATGTGGGGTGGTATCTTCAACCTCGCAGTAGAGGGTCTTGGCAAATACACTGCTCAGGCATCAGGTATCTTCATGATGATGGTAGTTGGTGGTGGTGTAATGCCTCTTATCCAGGATGCAGTTGCTAAGGCTGCTGGCCCTATCGCATCTTACTGGGTAATCATCGCAATGATTGCATACATCCTCTTCTACGCTCTCGTAGGTTGCAAGAATGTAAATAAGGACATCCCTGTAGAGTAATCTTGAGGGGAAGCATTCCCGGGTAAAACAAAACTTGAAAGTAACACTTGTAAGTAAAGCTTTAAAGCATAGCTTGAATACCCGGGAATATCAAACTGATAATCAAAACTTTAGTAATAACTTTTTAAACTACTACAATTATGGATATTGAAAAAGTAAGAAGCCGCTTTATCAAGCACTTTGATGGTAAAACTGGTAACATCTACATGTCACCAGGTCGTATTAACTTGATTGGTGAGCACACTGATTATAATGGTGGATTCGTATTCCCAGGTGCTGTAGATAAGGGCATCATGGCAGAGATTCGTCCTAACGGAACAGATACAGTAATGCTCTACTCTATCGACCTGAAGGACCGCGTTGAGTTCAAGGTAAATGCCCCTGAGGGTCCTCGCGCTTCTTGGGCACGTTACATCTATGGTGTCTGTCAGGAGATGAAGGCTTTGGGCGTTGACGTTAAAGGTTTCAATGCAGCATTCTATGGTGATGTACCTCTCGGTGCAGGCATGTCTTCTTCTGCTGCTCTTGAGAGCTGCTTCGCTTTCGCTTTGAACGACCTCTTCGGTGACAACAAGGTTTCTAAGTGGGATCTCGTTCTCGCTGGTCAGGCTACTGAGCACAAGTACATCGGCGTTAACTGCGGTATCATGGACCAGTTTGCTTCTGTATTCGGTAAGGAGGGTAAGTTGATGCGTCTCGACTGCAACAGCCGTGAGTTCGAGTACTTCCCATTCGAGCCACAGGGTTACAAGCTCTGCTTGGTTAACTCTAAGGTTAAGCACGAGTTGGCAGGTTCTCCATACAACGACCGTCGTAACTCTTGCGAGAACGTGGTTAAGCACATCGCTGCTAAGCACCCAGAGGCTAAGTTCGAGACCCTCCGCGATTGCACATGGGAGCAGCTGGAGGAAGTTCGCGCTGAGGTAGGCGAAGAGGATTACAGCCGCGCTCACTTCGTATTGGGCGAGAAGGACCGCGTATTAGCAGTCTGCGATGCTCTTGAGAAGGGTGACTACGAGACAGTAGGTCAGAAGATGTACGAGACTCACTACGGTTTGAGCAAGGAATACGAGGTAAGCTGCGAGGAGCTCGACTTCTTGAACGATGTTGCCAAGGAGAACGGTGTAACTGGTAGCCGTATTATGGGTGGTGGCTTTGGTGGCTGCACCATCAACTTGGTAAAGGATGATATTTACGACAAGTTTGTTGAGGATGTTACCGCTAAGTTCACAGCTAAGTATGGTCACGCTCCTGAGATTTACCCAGTGGTTATCTCTGAGGGTTCTCACAAAGTTTGCTAATATTCATTATTAATATAAAAGGAACTGCAGTCGGCAAACACCAACTGCAGTTTTTTTTGTACTTTTGCTCTTACTGGGCGACTGTCTTGCTTATTTGTAAAGAGGGTGTGTCTTGAAATTTTAACACACCTTCCTATGAGCTTCTGCCCTTTTGCCCTTTCAAGGCGTGTAGGGAAGTTCTTGCGAAACTTCAGCCGGTAAGTCTTTCAGATACGCTTTCAGGGCGTGTGGAGGGATGCTATTTCTGTAGAATGCATGCTATTCCTGCTTTTTCCCAAACAAAGAGTGAATGTCGGTGAAAACGGGGAAAAATGAGGGTAAAACGCCCGAAATGGGGCAATTAAGTGCAAATAGTGTTAAAAACACACTTTAGGATGAAAAAAGTTAGGGAAAACTATTGCTAATTCGAAATAAAGTTGTAATTTTACACCCAAAATTAATAAACGATATAAAACAACCTAAAAATGAGTAACGCAAAGAACCTCTTTATGGGAGTTGGTTTCGCGGCAATCGCTACCCTCTCAGCTTGTTCTTCAAGCAGCAATGCTAGTCTTACACAGTCAGGCTTGAATCCAGCAGACTTCGATTCTACTGTTTTGGGCAAGAAGACTGAGTTAGTAACCCTCAAAAATGCCAATGGCATGGAGGTATGTCTCACCAACTATGGTGGACGTGTGGTTTCCATCTCAGTGATGGACAAGGATGGCAAGCATACAGATGTAGTGCTCGGCTACGACAACATTCATCAGTATGCTGACACCCTCAACTCTCCTTCTGATTACGGATCTTCAGTGGGCCGTTATGCCAACCGTATCAAGGATTCTAAGTTGACACTTGCTGGCAAGACTTATAATCTGAAGCCAAACGATAATGGCAACTGCCTCCATGGCGGTGGTGCCACAGGTTGGTTGAACCAGGTTTACGACATTACAGAGAAGAATGATTCTTCCGTAACCTTCACTATCCACGCAAAGGATGGCGAGAATGGTTTCCCGGGTAATGTGACAGCTACTGCTAAATATACCGTGAAGAGCGATAATACACTCGATATCGAGTTTGGTGCAACAACAGATAAGGAAACTGTTGTCAACATGACCAACCACAGCTACTTCAATCTGAATGGCGATCCTTCTAAGGAAGGTTTCGATCAGGTGATGTACATCAATGCTGATAAGTTCACACCAGCTGATAGCCTGTACATTCCAACAGGTGAAATCAAGAACGTAGAGGGAACTCCAATGGATTTCCGCACTCCTACAGAGATTGGCAAGAAGGTGGATTACAGCTTCGACCAGATTAAGAACGCTACTGGTTACGACCACAACTGGTGCTTGAATACATATAAGAATGGCAAGGGCGATGATAAGACCGTTTGCGCTAGCCTCTATTCTCCAAAGAGCGGCATCCTGCTCGAGGTATTCACCAACGAGCCAGGTATCCAGGTTTACACCGGTAACTTCCAGGGCACTGGCATTGCCTGCAAGCATGGAATTAAGTATCCAAAGCACGTGAGCGTCTGCTTCGAGAGCCAGAAGTATCCTGATTCTCCAACCAAGATTGCTCAGGGCGTAAAGGGCTGGACAGATGCAACTTTGAAGCCAGGAGAGAAGTATTACTCTCACCTCGCTTACAAGTTTAGCGTTAAGAAGTAAGGAAAAGCAAAGCGGCAGATTTGTAATCCGCCGAAACCCTGTGGGGCAGGCTCATGAGAACTTGCTTGCCGGCGGATTGCAAATCCGCCGGCAAGCCTACGGGATATTCTTTCGATAAAGGAAAAAACGTCCGATAAAAGAAATAAAATAGTATTATAACAATAAACAAACAATCTTATAGTAATTATGAATTGGAATTCAACAGAATTCGTATGGCTTGATTGGACAGTGCTCGCCATTGGTGTAATCGGCGTGATTTGGGCTGTCTGGCATGCGATCGTGAAAGACAGAAAGGCTCAGAAGGGCGAAGACTCTTCTGCTTACCTCTTCGGTAAAGGTGAGCCATGGTATGTAATCGGTATGGCTATCTTCGCAGCCAACATCGGTTCTGAGCACCTCGTGGGTCTTGCTGGTACTGGCGCCAAGAGCGGTGTAGGTATGGCTCACTGGGAGATGCAGGGTTGGATGATCCTCATCCTCGGTTGGTTGTTCGTACCTTTCTATCAGTTGCTCATCAACAAGATGGGTAAGATCATTACCATGCCTGAGTTCCTAAAGTTCCGCTACACTCAGCGTACAGGTTCATGGCTCTCTATCATCACACTCGTTGCTTACATCCTCACCAAGGTGAGTGTTACCGCACTTACAGGTGGTATTTTCTTCGAGTATCTCTGGGGCTTGAACTTCTGGGTAGGTGCCATCGGTTTGATTATCCTCACCACCATCTTCACCGTATTCGGCGGTATGAAGGGTGTGATGACTCTGTCAACCATCCAGACTCCTATCCTCGTCATCGGTTCATTCCTCGTGCTCTTCCTCGGTCTCTCTGCCCTCGGCGGTGGAAGCATCTCTGCAGGTTGGGCAGATATGATGGACTACTGCGGCAAGTTGAACAACGGCTATGGTACAACCCACATGTTCCACTGGGAGGCAGGTGATTCAATGTATCAGGAGTATCCTGGTTTCGTAGTATTCATCGGTGCAACCATCATTGGTTTCTGGTACTGGTGTACTGACCAGCACATCGTTCAGCGTGTACTCGGTCAGGTACCTGGCGAGAGCAACGTAGAGGTTATGAAGCGTGCACGTCGCGGTACTATCGCAGCCGGTTTCTTCAAGGTTCTCCCTTGCTTCATGTTCCTCATTCCAGGTATGATTGCAGCAGCCTTGGCTCAGAAGGGCGCAATTCAGATGAACGAGACTGACGCTGCCTTCGCCATCATGGTAAAGACCGTTCTTCCTGCTGGTATCAAGGGAATCGTAACCATCGGTTTCATCTGCGCACTCGTTGCTTCATTGGCAGCATTCTTCAACAGCTGTGCTACCCTCTTCACCGAGGACTTCTACAAGCCATTGAAGAAGGGCATGTCTGAGGCTCACTACGTACTCGTAGGCCGTATCGCTACCATAGTTGTTGTAGTTCTCGGTTTCGCATGGTTGCCAATCATGATGAAGATGGATACATTGTATAACTATCTCCAGGGAATCCAGTCACTCTTGGCTCCAGCCATGGTAGCCGTATTCGCAATGGGTATCTTCTTCAAGAAGATTACTCCAAAGTCAGGTGAATACACCATGATTACTGGTTTCCTCATCGGTATGCTCCGCCTCGTTACCAACGTCATCACAGATACAGGTAAGGCTACAATGGATGGTGCATTCTGGGATTACACCGCATGGTTCTGGCAGACCAACTGGCTCATATTCGAGTGCTGGTTGCTCGTCTTCCTCATCATCTTCATGGTAGTAGTGAGCTGCTTCACACCAGCCCCAAGCAAGGAGCAGGTAGAGGCTATCACCTTCACATCAGACTTCAAGAAGTCTATCCG
Source organism: uncultured Prevotella sp. (assembly GCA_900555035.1). GTDB lineage: Bacteria > Bacteroidota > Bacteroidia > Bacteroidales > Bacteroidaceae > Prevotella. The sequence goes on along the minus strand of USJX01000047.1, from coordinate 7,234 downwards.
TGAGAGCTGGGGTGCCTTCGATATCATCGGTACACTTGTAGTAATCGGCCTCTGCGCTGCCTTCTATGCATACTTCTGGTAAACATCCGGTAAGATAAAAATTAAAAAGTTAGGAGTTAGAAGTTAGGAGATGGGAACAATCCTTTAGTGTAATTTACTTCCATCCTTTCTTCTGCTTCTGGCTCCCAACTTTCAATAAAAATCTCAAGCACTCTTCCAGAAGGGTGACCTTAAGAAACAGTATAATAAACAGCATAAACGATAAATCATTTCTTGAATCTCAACATCAATCAACACAACGACCATGACGCAATTTTATAATGAATACTCCAAAGTATTTGTTTCCGTGGACTGTATCATCTTCGGATTCAACGGCAGTAGCCTGCAGGTGCTGATAGGCAAACGAAAAATGGATCCAGGCCGTGGAGAGTGGTCTCTCTATGGTGGCTTCGTTGGCGCAGTGGAGAACCTCGAAGATGCTGCCAACCGGGTTATCTACGAACTTACTGGAATGAAAAACCTCTATATCAGACAGGTGGGAGCCTTCGGCCGCATCGACCGTGACCCAGGTGAGCGAGTTATCTCTATCGCCTACTGTGCCCTCATCAATGTAGTGGATTACGACGACAGTCTCCGCATCGAGCATGGTTTGGAATGGGTGAGTCTGAATGATCTTCCAGCCCTTTATTCCGACCACAACAAGATGATTCACAACGCAATCAGCCAGATTCGTCGCCGCATCAACCACGAGCCACTTAGCTTCAAGCTCCTCCCCGACCTCTTTACGCTGACCCAGCTTCAGCATGTTTTCGAGGCAGTGATGGGAGAAGAGATTGACAAGCGCAACTTCCGCAAGCGCGTGAAGGATATCGACTTCATCGAGAAGACAGAACTCATCGATAAGGTTACATCGAAACGAGGAGCCGCTCTCTATCGCTTCAACAAGAAGGCATACGAGGAAGACCCATCGTTCAACTTGAAATAGAATGCAATAAGAGTTCTCCTACCAGTGTAAAAAACAAAAGTTTTAAGAGATAGGAGAACACCAGATATAGAATATAATTAAATAGAATATAATCAATTCAAACTAAAGATATTATGTTAGAAGAATTAAAGGAAAAAGTGTTCAAGGCAAACCTTGACCTTGTAAAGCACAACCTCGTGCTTTTTACATGGGGTAACGTGAGTGGCATCGACCGTGAGAAGGGTCTTGTTGTCATCAAGCCATCAGGCGTTGACTATGATACCATGAAGGCTAGCGACATGGTAGTGGTTGACTTGGAAACCGGTAAGGTGGTTGAAGGCGACTTGAATCCATCTTCTGATACCCCAACCCACCTGGTGCTCTATCGCGCATTCCCAGAGTTGGGTGGCGTGGTTCATACACACTCTACCTATGCCACAGCATGGGCTCAGGCAGGTATGGACATCCCTAACATCGGTACTACTCATGCAGATTATTTCCACGATTGCATCCCTTGCACTGATGCAATGACAGAGGATATGATGGCTGAGTATGAATACAATACAGGTGTGGTAATCGTTGACCGCTTCAAGAAGGACAACATCAACCCGGTTCATACACCAGGCGTATTGGTTAAGAACCACGGTCCTTTCACATGGGGTAAGGATGCCGACCAGGCTGTCTATCACGCAGTGGTAGCAGAGCAGGTGGCTAAGATGGCGTTCATCTCTTTCAGCGTGAATCCAAACACCACAATGAACCCACTGCTCGTAGAGAAGCACTTCAACCGCAAGCACGGTCCTAACGCTTACTACGGACAGAAGAAGAAGTAATATTAAAAAAAATAGCATTAAGCAATTTTTGAAATAACATTAACAATAACAACATTTAAAAAACAACAAACAATCATGATTAAGGCATTTGAAAATTTAGAGGTATGGTTTGTAACTGGTGCACAGCTTCTTTACGGAGGCGAGACAGTTAAGATTGTAGATGGTCACTCTAAGGATATGGTAGATGGTCTGAACAACAGCGGCATCATCCCTATCAAGGTGGTTTACAAAGGCACAGCAAACTCTTCTGCAGAGGTAGAGGCTGTGATGAAGGCTGCCAACAACGACGCTAAGTGCGTGGGTATCATCACATGGATGCACACTTTCTCACCAGCTAAGATGTGGATCAAGGGCTTGCAGGCTCTCGAGAAGCCTCTCCTCCACTTCCATACACAGTATAACGCTGAACTGCCTTGGGATTCTATCGACATGGACTTCATGAACCTCAACCAGTCGGCTCACGGCGATATCGAGTTCGGTCATATCTGCACTCGCATGCGCATCCCTAGAAAGGTAGTAGTAGGCTACTGGAAGAGCGAAGAGGCTCAGAAGCAGATTGCTACTTGGGCTCGCGTAGCTGCCGGTGTAGCTGATGCTCACAACGTACGCTGCTTGATGTTCGGTATGAACATGAACAACGTAGCCGTAACAGATGGCGACCGCGTAGAGTTTGAGCAGCGCCTGGGTTACCACGTAGATTACTACCCAGTATCTTCACTCATGGAGTACTTCAAGAAGGTTACTGATGCTGAGGCTGATGCACTCGTTGAGGAGTACAAGAAGGAATACATCATCAAGATCGATGAGTCTGGCGAGGAAGTATATTGGGAGAAGGTAAAGAACGCAGCTAAGGCTGAGATCGCTCTCCGTCGCGTATTGAAGGATGAGAACGCAGTAGCATTCACTACTAACTTCGATGACCTCGGCGATGCAGACATCGACGATCCAAACTTCTGCGGTTTCGACCAGATTCCTGGTTTGGCTTCACAGCGCCTGATGGCAGAGGGTTACGGTTTCGGTGCAGAGGGTGACTGGAAGACAGCTTGCCTCTATCGCACACTCTGGGTTATGAACCAGGGCTTGGAGAAGGGTTGCTCATTCCTCGAGGACTACACACTCAACTTCGCTGCCGACCGTACATCTAGCCTCCAGAGCCACATGCTCGAGGTTTGCCCATTGATTGCAACAGACAAGCCAAAGCTCGAGGTTCACTTCCTCGGCATCGGTATCCGCAAGCAGCAGACAGCTCGCCTCGTATTCACATCTAAGACAGGTAAGGGTGTTAAGGCAACTGTAGTTGACCTCGGCAACCGCTTCCGTCTCATCGCAAGTGAGGTAGAGTGCATCGAGCCAAAGGCAATGCCTAAGCTCCCTGTAGCTTCAGCTCTCTGGGTTCCACAGCCAACATTCGAGATTGGTGCAGGCGCTTGGATCCTCGCTGGTGGTACACACCACAGTGCATTCTCTTACGATATCACTGCTGAGTACTGGGAGGACTTCTGCGAGATTCTTGGTATTGAGTTCGTTAACATCGACAAGAACACAACTATCAGCAGCTTCAAGCAGCAGCTCCGCAACAACGAGATTTATTACATGCTCAACAAGGCATTGCGATAATTAAAGTAAAGAAAACATTTAAAAGAAATGAGCGCAAAAACTATTATAGAATCAGGTAAGGCCATTCTCGGTATCGAGTTTGGTTCTACCCGAATCAAGGCTGTCTTGATCGACACCGACAACAACCCTATTGCACAGGGTAGCTTTGAGTGGGAAAACCAGTTGGTTGATGGTTTGTGGACCTACAGCATCGACACCATTTGGAAAGGCTTGCAGGATTGCTACGCCGACCTCCGCAAGAACGTGAAGGCTGAGTACGACTGCGAAATCAAGCAGTTGGCTGCCATCGGTATCTCTGCGATGATGCACGGTTACATGGCTTTCGGCAAGGATGAGAACATCCTCGTTCCTTTCCGCACCTGGCGTAACACCAACACAGCCCAGGCTGCTGCCGAGCTTTCAGAGCTCTTCCACTTCAACATCCCATTGCGTTGGAGCATCTCTCACGTTTATCAGGCTATCCTGAACGGTGAGGAGCACATCAACAAGATTGACTTCCTCACCACTCTCGCCGGTTACATCCACTGGCAGCTCACAGGCAAGAAGGTTTTGGGCGTAGGCGATGCATCTGGTATGCTCCCTATCGATTCCAACACCAACAACTACGATGCTGAGATGGTAGCTAAGTTCGATAAGCTCATCGAGCCTAAGAACCTGGGCTGGAAGATTCTCGACATCCTGCCAGAGGTATTGAACGCGGGCGAAGACGCTGGTGTTCTGACCGAGGAAGGTGCGAAGAAGCTCGACCCATCTGGAACTCTCCAGGCTGGTACTCCTCTCTGCCCTCCAGAGGGTGATGCAGGTACAGGTATGGTAGCTACCAACGCTGTTCGTCAGCGCACTGGTAACGTAAGTGCAGGTACTTCTTCTTTCTCTATGATTGTATTGGAGAAAGCCTTGAGCAAACCTTACGAAGTAATTGATATGGTGACAACTCCAGACGGTAGTCCTGTAGCCATGGTTCACTGCAACAACTGTACTTCCGACCTCAACGCTTGGGTTAGTTTGTTCAAGCAGTATCAGGAGTTGCTCGGTGTACCTGTGGATATGAACGAGGTATTCGGCAAGCTCTACAACCACGCACTTGAGGGCGATGCAGATTGCGGCGGCTTGATTGCTTACAACTATATCTCTGGTGAGCCTGTAACAGGTTTGGCTGAAGGTCGTCCTATGTTCGTCCGTTCAGCCAACGACCACTTCAACCTCGCCAACTTCATGCGTGCCAACCTCTACGCTTCAGTAGCTGTATTGAAGATTGGTAACGATGTATTGTTCAAGGACGAGAAGGTGCAGGTAGATCGCATCACAGGTCATGGCGGTTTGTTCAAGACCAAGGGTGTAGGTCAGCGCATCCTCGCTGCAGCCATCAACTCTCCTATCTCTGTAATGGAGACAGCAGGCGAAGGTGGTGCCTGGGGTATCGCTCTGCTCGCAGGCTATCTCGTTAACAACGATGAGAAGCTGAGTCTGGCTGATTACCTCGACAAGAAGGTATTCGCAGGCAATACAGGTGTAGAGATTGCACCTACTGCAGAAGATGTTGCCGGTTTCGATAAGTACATCGAAACTTACAAGGCAGGCTTGGCTATTGAGCAGGCTGCCGTAGCAAATAAGAAATAAACTAAAAAAAATAGGTATGTTTGTGGGGGAAAAGGCCCTCACAAACGTACTATATATATAAGGTTGATGTACTATCAAAGTATTATCACCATAAGGTTGATATATAACTTCCTTTTTCCCGCATAGAGAATAAATACTTAATATACATATAACTTAACATAAAATATAGAATATGAACAGACTTTTCGCTACTGCTCTCTTATCTGCAACTGTAGCCTTCTCAGCACAGGCACAGGATGTAACAGGTACAATCCATGCGAACCAAGGTACGCAGAAGATCAACCGTGAAATCTATGGTCAGTTTGCCGAACACCTCGGAAGCTGCATCTATGGAGGCCTCTGGGTGGGTCCGGATTCTAAAATCCCTAATACCCAGGGTTATCGCAACGACGTGCTCCAAGCCCTCAAGGACCTCAAAGTCCCAGTATTAAGATGGCCTGGAGGATGCTTCGCTGACGAATATCACTGGATGGACGGTATCGGTCCTCGCGAGAAGCGCCCTAAGATGCAGAACAACAACTGGGGTGGCACCATCGAGGATAACTCTTTCGGTACCCACGAGTTCCTGAATCTCTGCGAGATGTTGGGCTGCGAGCCTTACATCAGCGGCAACGTGGGTTCGGGCACAGTAGAGGAGTTGGCTAAATGGGTGGAATATATGACCAGCGATGGCGATACTCCGATGGCCAAGCTCCGCCGACAGAACGGTCGCGACAAAGCCTGGAAGGTAAAATATCTCGGTGTGGGTAACGAAAGCTGGGGCTGCGGTGGCAACATGCGACCAGAGTATTACTCCGACCTCTTCCGCCGCTACTCTGTATATTGCCGTAACTACGATGGCAACGAGCTTTACAAGATAGCATCGGGAGCCAGTGACTACGATTACAACTGGACCAAGGTATTGATGGACCGTGTAGGTCATCGTGCCAACGGAATCTCCTTACATTATTATACAGTAACTGGCTGGGACGGCAGCAAGGGTTCTGCCACCAAGTTCAGCAACGACGACTACTACTGGACCATGGGCAAGTGCCTCGGCATCGAGGATGTAATCAAGAAGCACGAAGCCATTATGGACAAGGCAGACCCAAAGAAGCAGATTGGTCTGCTCGTAGATGAATGGGGAACCTGGTGGGATGAGGAGCCAGGCACCATCAAGGGCCACCTCTATCAGCAGAACTGCATGCGCGATGCCTTCGTTGCCGCCCTCTCGCTGAATGTGTTCCATCGCCACGCCGACCGTGTGAAGATGGCCAACATCGCACAGGTGGTCAACGTGCTCCAGTCTATGATTCTCACAGACACCAAGGGCACCGGTCACATGGTATTGACCCCAACCTACCACGTGTTCAACATGTATAAGGATTTCCAGGGAGCCACCTATCTTCCTATGGACGTGAAGTGCGACTCGATGGATGTACGTGGCGACCAGCATGCAAAAGACGGCAGAAAGATACCTCTGGTATCAACTTCAGCTGCCAAGAAATCAGATGGCACCGTGGTAGTATCACTCGCCAACGTGAGTCTCGACAAGGCACAGGCGGTAGAGTTCAACCTCGATGGTCTGAAGGCTCCAAAGGCAGTGGCAGGCGAGATTCTTACCTGCAAGAAGGTGAGCGATTTCAACGATTTCGAGCACCCTGAGGTAGTGAAGCCAGCCACCTTCAAGGATGCGAAATTGAAGAAAAACACCTTGAAAGTGAAAATTCCTGCAAAATCTATCGTAGTTTTGAAAATAAAGTAGTATATTTGTAGGGTAATTCAATCAATTCATCAGCCCTTTCTTGGTTAAGGGGCTGATGAACAAACAGTTCCGTAAATCCATTGCACCAAGGAATGAGATGGCAGGAATGTTTCAGCAGAAATCAGTAGAAAATCTATAACAATAATAAATACATTATATTATTATGAACGACATTAAAGTAATGAATCATGCAGCAGATAACATTCGTATCTTGGCTGCTTCAATGGTAGAAAAGGCAAACTCTGGTCACCCAGGTGGTGCTATGGGTGGTTCTGATTTCATCAACGTGCTCTTCTCTGAGTACTTGGTTTATGATCCAGCAGATCCAACATGGACTGGTCGTGACCGCTTCTTCCTCGACCCAGGTCACATGAGCCCAATGCTCTATGCTGGTTTGGCTTTGCGCGGTTTCTTCTCTATGGAAGACCTCAAGCAGTTCCGCCAGTGGGGTTCTGT
>USJX01000046.1 GCA_900555035.1 uncultured Prevotella sp. | reverse complement strand
TTTTAATAGGTCGAACCTTTTTTTACGGCGGATTTCAAATCCGCCGGGACGCCTATCGGGAAGGATGTCTGCCGAAATTCTTGTCCGTTAGGCGTTCCGCCGGATTTGAAATCCGGCGTTAAAAAATGTCCTAACCTATTGAAGCTCTGCGGATTTGTAATCCGCAGCAATCAAGAATGTTCTTTATGTATGCAGAAATACTAATAGGGTAATACTCTTGCCCTATTAATATTTCTCCAGAATCTTATTCAGCAAGAAGGTGGCATTCTGGTTTCTTGCCACACCCTTCTGTATCTTATAAGTATAGGTGACATCTGTGCCCAAATCTATCTCGAAACAATAGTTGTGGAATTTTCCTGATGCATCATTCTCCATCTTGGAAAGTTCCAAATCGTGGGTAGCAATGATGCCGCTCACCGGCTGTTTGGCAATGGCTTCGAGGAACTTTCTCGAACCATTCAGCTTATCCAATGAATTCGTTCCTTTCAGAATCTCATCCAGAATAATCAGCGTTCGGAGTGATTCCTTATTGCCCGCTACACTTTCCTTGCAGAACTTTTCCTCTGCACTTTCCTTGCAGAACTTCAGAAGTTCCTCCAATCTAATCAATTCTGCATTGAAATAAGAGATGCCGTGCGTCAAATCATCGGTGGTTCTCATACTCGAGAACAATCTGAAACGTGAAATCTTCAGTTGATCCGCAAACACCGGCATACCCGCCATCGCCAGGATATAGTTCACGCCCAGCGAACGCAGGAAGGTACTCTTTCCCGCCATGTTGGCTCCGGTGATGATATAATAGTTGTCGTCCTTGATGGTGAAATCGTTCTTCACCGCCTTGGCACCCAGGAAAGGATGATAGAGATTCTTACCCTCGAACACGATTTCCGGACTTCCGATTCTTGCATTTTCAGAAACATCGCTATCTGTATCTGCTTCCGGACTTCCCGAAACAAATTCCGCCTCTTCCGCCTCCGGATGATTATATCTGAAATTCGCCATCGAAACCATCGCATCCATCTCGCTGATGATATGCATCCATTCCTCCATCTTCATCATATAGGTATTCTTCCATTTCAGGAAACTGCGAACCAGGAAGAAATCGCTCAGCATGAAGGCATCGGTGAAGAAAAGACCCAGGAAGTTGCCTCTTCTGTCATACCCCTTCAATATCTTTTCCAGTTGGGCAAAGGAAGGCAGGGCATCTGCCAGGGAATTCTGCATCTCCTTGCCTAATTCGCTATGGAAATTGCGCCTGTTGATAAGCTGGAGTATCTGGGCATAGGCGATGAGCTGATGGCGAAGCTTGCCGCCATTGCTGTCTATTTTGTCAAGTGTCTGCTTGCAGACGAAGAACACCACCATGTATTGAACCAACACCCACCACAGGGCGAAATTCACCGAAACCATATCGCATATCGATAAAATCACGGAACCGATGACTCCGATAATCATCATCCATCCGATAACGAGAGAAACCGGAGATCCAAACCATGCCGGCACCTCCATCTTCGAAACCTTCTGCATCGCATCCACCACCGCAGCAGAATCAATCTTTTTCATCTTGCCATTCACCATTTTGCTATCCGCATTTTGGCTTCTGTTCTTTTCGCCAAGTGCCAGGAATTCCATTCGCCAGTTTTCGCCTTCTCCCGCCAATTCCTTCTGCAAATCTCTTCTTCTTTTGATATCTTCCATATTCAAAGGCGTTTCCCGGGTAAGATTCCTGGCGAGTGCCTCCGAACCGCCCGATGTGATGGTTCGGCAGATGCGGTTGAACAGCGAACTCTTGCCGAAGACATCGAGGTCGAAGGAATAAGAATGCTGCGGATTCTGATAGGAATCGCCCGTTTCGAAAGGCGAGAAATCGCCCTCCCAAGCCTTGATTTCGTCCTGATAAACCTTGAGCAAAGCCGAAAGATGCTCTATCTTCTCCTTGTTCTTATCGTCAAGTCGTCTGATTTCCAGATAGGCAATCAGGCACAGCACCGCCCCCAACAGATAGTTCTGTGTATCCCCATCCAATGCGAAATAGCAGATCAGGAAGGCGAGGATGCCGCCAAAAGCCAGCAGCTCGCCCGTTATAAATCCCGTATTCTTACGCTTCAGGGCAGCCACCTCAGAAGCATATCGGCTTACATATTGTTGATAATTCTCCTTGATATTCATACTTTTTCTTTATTATGAATTTTTCTCCATCCATTTATTATAGGATACATTCTCCTCTTTCCACTTTTCCTTTGCTGCCACCTGATTCTTCGGATATCCGATGATGAGGGTGTTGAGCGGAATCATCGTCTTGGGCAGATGCAGCAGTTGCTGCATTCCCTCGTATCGTTCTTTCAGAGGATAGAGGGCTGTCCATACTCCGCCAAGTCCCAACCCGTGAGCCATCAGCAGGATGTTCTCCGTGGCTGCCGAGCAGTCTTGAATCCAGAACTCCTGCTCGATGCCTTCCAGCGTCTTGTCCAGGCATCCGCAAACCACAATGGCGAGCGGTGCCTGCTTCACCATGCTAGCATAAGGGCTGAACTGTGGTATCTGGTCGAGAATCTCTCTGTCGTTGATAACCACAAAATGCCAAGGCTGCTTGTTGCAAGCCGATGGAGCTGCCATGCCGGCACGCAGCATCATCTCCACCTTCTCCTGTTCTACAGGCTTTTCTGTATAACTTCTCACCGATGTACGGCTCATGATATTTTCAAAAATCTGATTCTTTTCCATCATTTTGCTGCATTTCTAATTTTATCTTATGCGGCATTATTTATCAAGAAACGCCGCATATTTTGCGGCAAAGATACGAAAAAAACGTCGCATCACCAAATTATTTCGTTTTTATCGCCCGATACATCATGTAGTAGGCGTATATATATGCCGATGTTGTTGTTATCATATTGATGATGTTCACGCTGGTGAAGGCTGTTTGCTGGGTGTTGCCTGCCAGGTAAAACACTGCCGCAGGGAGGAGATTCGAGCATAGCAGCCATGCGATGAAAACCAGGACAAGGGCTATGCCCAGTTTGCGCATGTTGCCCCTGTGCTTGCTGCACAGATGGCAGCCGGCTACCAGGGAGGCGATGACGGAAATCAGGCCCATCGTGCTTTCTGTCCAGGTGAGTATGGAAGCCATCTTGGTAATCTGCCCGTTCTGCATCATCGTTACGAGATGAAGATTGAAGCATTGGCCCAGGATGAATGAGAGCACATAGTAAAGTACCATCAACTCGCTGCAGCGTCGTAGCAATTTTACGCCTGCCGGTAGTGTGTAGCGGAATATTCCCCATAAAGCTATAGGGGCGAGCTGCAAGACCAGTTGCTTGATGGTAACCAGGATGGGACTTAATGGAATCAGAATGGGACTTGTTCTGAAGGATAAGCCCGCTTGTCTGCAAACAGAAAATGCCAGCGAAAACAATGCGAAAATGCAATATGCATACATGGCATATTGCGCCATGCGAGTCAATTCTATCGGATTCATGATTCTTGTTCTTGCCATAATTTCTAAGTTTGATGATTAATAAACGGTTTTGCTTGTTATTTGTGAAACTCATATCACAAATATGGCGGCAAAGATACGAAAAAACTTCGATACCGCCAAATTTTGCCCTGTGATAAGCCTCGATTTTAGAATCCGGATTCTCTGTTTTTTAGTTAAAAAAACTAACTCATAGTTTTCCGGGTCGTAACTCATAGCTTTCTTCCCCGTAACTCATAGTTCTCTTCAGAACACCCCGTCCGTATTCAGTTATTCAGTTATTCAGTTTTTTTTCGGCCTATTACCTTTACCCATAGAAAAATAAAGTTTATTAACTTATATATAATATAATATATATATAATAAAATAATAGTATTTTAAAATTTACATTTTCCGTGTTTTGGGATATCTGAGTTTTCTATCCCCATTCCGAGTACCTATCCAAAAAAAAACTGAATAACTGAATACTGAATACGGAACAACTGATTCTGAAGGATGAAACAGGATATCATATTCACATAAAAAGTGTTCTTTAAAATTTACAAAGTATAAGCAAGGGTTGATGTCCTGTTTCAGGACGTCAACCCTTGAAAATCTCTCTTCAGATCTCTTCAGTTTTCTGAAGAGATGTATGTCAATCTTCCCCATAACTTGTAGGTAAAAGCACGAAAGTTTTGCATAAAAGAACAATAAAAACTCTTAAAAGTTATGAGGTATCTTCTTGAATATCAGAATTAATTGCTATATTTGCACGGTATATACTAATAACTCTACGACGCTATTTACTAATAGTCGCACGTGGATATATACTAATAACGCTACATGGATAAATACTAATTATCAATATATGTTTAATCATATATGTTTAATCATGAGTGATATGAAGAAGATTTTCTTAGGTTTGGCAGCTGCACTGATGTTGACTGCCTGCAATGAGAACAGACAGCCGGAGGCAACGGCCAGCGTTGACTCTGCAAGTGTGGTAACCGATTTGATGATGAGTCGCAGAAGCATCCGTGCTTACAAGGATTCCGTTATCAGCCGCGATACCCTGAACGAGATTCTGAAATGCGGCATCCATGCGCCAAACGGACAGAACCTGCAGTCGTACGAAATCAGAGTGATAGATTCTCCTGCACTCATCGATTCGATAACCCAAGCCGTGGTAAAGGATAATCCGAAGATAGCCGAGCGCAAGGGCTTCAAGAACATCTTCGTGAATGCTCCATGCGTGGTTTGCATCGCCTATGATACTACTTATGATATGGCGCAGATTGATTGCGGCTTGCTTGGCGAGAACATCATTCTTGCAGCATGGTCAAGGGGCATCGGCTCCTGCTGCCTGGGCAGTTCTGCCCGTTGGATATTGGATTCGCCGTCAGCCAAGCCTTACCTCGACCGCATGGCATTCTCCAAGAATTACAAGCTGCTCTACTGCATCGCCCTGGGTTATCCTGCCGAATCGCCGGAGGCAAAGCCAAGACATCAGGATATGATCAAGTTCATGGATTAGGATATTGAGATAATAAGATAAATGAAGTTTGATGTCCTATTTCAGGACATCAAACTTTTGAAGATAGATATGCATCTTTTTGAGACTTGTTGACAAAATATGAAATATCTTCTTCAAGTTCTTTTTTATACAACTTTAAGTTAAAAAAGTTGCTCGTTTGGGAAACTTTGGCTATTTTTGTCCCAAAAAGAACAGATATGAAAAAAAAAATCGATAATACAGATAATATCCTGGGAGGCATAGTGAAAAAAGTTCGTCAGGAAAAAGGGCTATCGCAAGAGGCTCTTGGAAAATATATGGGTTTGGGCAAAAGTAGCATCAGTAAGATTGAGAGTGGCAAGACCAACATCTCTATAGATGATGCTTCTGTCCTCCTGGAGGCTATGGGCGAGAAACTGAGTGTGTATATAGACAGCCAGTATCCGTCTGCTGAGACTATGATGAAGGCAACTATCTTTGTCACAGTTGCAGCTTGCTGGTTTGCAGAAGACAAGAAAATTACCAAGCAGAAAGCTTTCAACTTCCTCCAAAAGAATCAAGGCATCAGATTTTTGGAGGAGAACTGGGAAATAGAGCAGACTCTGCCAAGGGAGCAAATCATAGAGGATTTGACTCGTGTCTGCAATAATCATATCGTAAAAGCTAAGAAAAAGGAAAGGAGGGTAATGGTATCATGAGATTGCTGCATGGAAGCTATACAGAGATTCTTACTCCTGATCTTTCCAAATGCAAAGGGAAAAACGATTTTGGCAAAGGATTCTATCTCACTCCAAATTGGAAAAGAGCTTGGCAAATGGGTAAACGCAGCGCTTTTCTTCATGGAGGAAAAATTACAGTCAATGCGTTCCTGTTTTATCCTAATATAGGTGAGAAAAAAGGACTTCAAATTAAAATTTTTGAAGGATTCACAACAGAATGGGCAAAGTTCATTCTCCAGAACAGGGAAGAAAGCGGATTCAAACATGACTACGATATTGTTATTGGACCCGTAGCAGATGCCTTCATTGATCAAGAAATAAAAAACTATATACGCCAATGCGGGGAAGCTTATCTTGATGAAAGCAACTTGAGTTTTCTGGTTTCCAGAATATCCCAATTTGGACTTAGCTATATTCAATATTGTTTTTGTACACAAAAGGCTATTAATGAACTTATTAAAGATTGAGAATATGGGGAATAAGTATAATTATGAAAACGTATTAGGTGAAATTGCTTGTTATATAGCAAAAGAATGTAACCTTACTCCTAGCGAAGCAATTGGTGTGGTAATGAACGATGATTGCACAGATGCTGTTATTGAAGAAATTCAAAAAACAGACAGGATAGATATAGAAGCTTTGGCCTCTCGTTACTTGACGGAGGAGCTTTGCTAGTAATTACCAAAGAGGTTGTGTCACTTATGATACAACCTCTTTCCCTCCATAACACAACAAAAAAAGCATGGCGCAAATCACTGTGCCATGTTCCAATAAAAGAAAACCTTATGACGGTTGGCATACGCATACCCGATGCTCCAGTCAAGGGCATCCTTTATCCAATCCATCGATCTGGAAGTTTCCGTCGATGTTGGTGATAGCCTTCACGTTGGTTCCATCCACAGTGACGACTGCACCGATGAGTGTCTCTTTCGATTTCTGGTCGATAACCACTCCTTTAATTTGTTGTGCCCACGTTGGCATGCTAGCCGCCGAGAGCAATCCTAATACAATAATTCCCCTTTTAGCATTCATGACCTATATCGTTTGATTACGGTTGCAAAGGTACGGCAGCATTATTACATCGCGATTGCGATGTAATTGAAAGGCATTGACGAAGCTGCGACAATGGTGTTATGGGCGAAAAACTGATGCCTTTTTCGGGATTTTAAAATAGAAATTATAGCATTAATACATTAATTCTTAGGAAAATATATCTTTTTGCTATGCAAAACAATAATTATTGCGATTTATGTTTGGTGGTTAGCGGATTTTATATTATCTTTGCATCTGAATACATATTTTATATAAAACTTGTAATGGATAACGTAGCAATATATAAAATAGGTGTATTCAAGACAAAGAGAGGAAAAGAGACGAGTATTATAAGAGATAATAATTATAAGAAGAGAAGATATATGAAAATGAAGGTTTTATTTGCTTCCCTGTTGCTGGCTGCTTCGGGGCAAGTGCTGGCACAGTCTTCCGGACAGGTTGGGGGACAGGTCTTCGATGAAAATGGAGACCCTGTAGTGGGTGCACAGATCATGGTGAAAGGTTCTAAAACCGGAACCGTGACCGACATTGATGGTAAGTTCAGCTTGCCGAGTGCTAAACAAGGAGAAACAATTGTAGTCTCTTATCTGGGTATGGATTCACAGATCGTGAAGGCGGCATCTGGAATGAAGGTCAACATGCAGTCGCAAGACCGTCAGCTCGATGAGGTCATCGTAGTGGCATACGGCGAGCAGAAGAAATCATCCTTCACGGGTTCTGCGGGCGTAGTGGATGCAGATAAAATAGCCGTGCGTCAGGTAACCAATGTGGTAGATGCCCTCAATGGTCAGGTAGCTGGTGTGCAGATGATAAATACATCTGGCAATCCGTCTTCTACCCCTACTATCCGTGTCCGCGGTATCAGCTCTATCAATGCAGGTCAGGATCCATTGATAGTGGTAGATGGTGCACCTTATTATGGTTCTTGGAGTGACATCAACCCAGCTGATGTGGCATCTGTTACCGTATTGAAAGATGCGGCAAGTAATGCACTCTACGGAGCCCGTGGTGCCAATGGTGTCATTATGATTACCACCAAGAATCCGCAGGTGGGCAAGACCGTCATCACTGTTGATGCCAAATGGGGCAGCAATAGCCGTGGCTCTCAGACTTATGATATGATTTCAGATCCCGGTCAATATTATGAGACACATTATAAGTCATTATATAATTACTATACCAATGGCAAGGGTATGTCAGCTTATGCGGCTCATGTGGCTGCCAATAACGCAATTGGTGGTTCTTCAGAAAAGGGCGGATTGGGTTATATCTGCTACAATGTGCCTGAGGGACAGTATCTCATTGGCGATAATGGAAAGCTGAATCCTAATGCCACATTGGGCAATAAAATCTCTTATAACGGAAAGGACTATACGATTAGTCCGGACGACTGGCTCAAGGCGGCTTACCGAAACACCCTCCGACAGGAGTATAATATGAATGTGAATGGTGGAAACGACAATTCCCAGTTCTATGCTTCATTGGGCTATCTGGATAACCCTGGTATCGCATACGGATCTCAGTTTAAGCGATATACTGCACGCCTGAAGGCTACCTATAAGGCAAATGAATGGCTGAAGGTGGGTGGTAACGTAAACTATGCCCATACCGTTACTGACAATGCCACAGAGGTAGATTCTTATGGAAACAACAGTACTACCAATACCTTCTACATGGTCAATACCATCGCTCCTATCTATCCGCTGTATCTCAGAGATGGCAATGGCAATATCATGACCGATGATAATGGTAAGATATATGATTATGGTAACGGAATGAATGCAGGCTTGAATCGACCTGTACTCTCTCAGCTCAATCTGTTGAAGGATGACCAGCTTCAGGCATCCCATTCTGTAGGAAATACTTTCGGTATCAATGGCTTTGCTGAGATTACCCCAACATTTGTCAAGGGACTGAAGATTACCTTGAACGGTACGGTGGATGACTATGAATATCGCTATCAGAGTACCCAGCAGCCTTATTATGGATTTGGTGCAACAACTTATCCTAATGGTGAGGTAACCGTAGGACATTACCGTTATTATACAGTCAACTTCCAGCAGTTGGTAAACTATGCCCGTTCTTTTGGTCTGCACAACATGACATTGTTGTTGGGTCATGAGAACTATAAGCAGACTTATGAATACGTATATGGCGGCCGTTCCAACATGTTCTCTTTCAAGGGAAACCATGAGTTGGCAGGTGCTATTACCAATGAGCCGACATATTCTAATCAGACCAATTACAACACCGAAGGTTTCTTCTTCCGTGGCATGTATGATTATGATGGCAAGTATTTCGGTCAGGTATCTTATCGCCGTGACGGTTCATCCCGCTTCTCTCCTGCCCATCGCTGGGGCGATTTCTATTCTTTCGGTGGTGCCTGGATACTGACCAAGGAAGATTGGATGGCAGGCACCAAGTCTTGGCTCGACATGCTGAAGGTGAAATTCTCTTTCGGTCAGCAGGGTAACGATGCCATCGGTAACAACCGTTATCTGGATACATACGGCATCGGTAGCATGAATGGCAACATGGCGCTGACCTTTGCTTCAAAGGGTAATGATAAGATTACCTGGGAGACCAATACCAATATCAACGCAGGTCTTGAATTCGAACTCTTCAAGGGTCGTCTGACCGGTGATGTGGAGTATTTCTACCGCAAAACCACTGACATGCTCTGTTTCATCAGCGTGCCTATGTCAATGGGTTATGCAGGCTATTACTCTAATGTGGGTAACATGGTGAACCGTGGTGTAGAACTGAATCTTGCAGGAGATGTAATCCGCACCAAGGATTTTGCGTGGAACATCAATCTCAATGCCACCCACTATACCAATGAGATAACGAAGCTTTTTGATGAGAACAAGAACGAGATGCTGAGCGGATATGCCGGTTATCATAACGGTTCTTATTATTATGGTGAAGGATTGCCTATCTACACCTGGAGATTGAAGAAATATGCAGGCGTAAATGAGAAAGGAGAATCCACATGGTATGTTGAGAACGAAGATGGTTCGCTGGGCAAGTCGGCAAAATGGTCGGAAGGCTCTTACTTTGCCTGTGGCGACCCGACTCCGGATCTTTATGGTGGCTTTGGCACATCGTTGTCGTTTAAAGGTATTGATGTCGGTGTGAACTTCACTTATTCCATCGGCGGCAAGTCTTACGATTCAGGTTATCAGAGTCTGATGAGTGTTCCTTATGATAGCTGGACAGGTTTCAATTTCCATAAGGATATGCTGGATGCCTGGTCTCCAACTAACAGAGGATCCAACATCCCTCGCCTCCAGTATAATGATACGGATGCAAGCTCATCTTCTGATCGCTTCCTGATTAATGGAAGTTATCTCAACCTGCAGAGCATCAATATAGGTTATACCTTGCCAAAGAGCCTGACACGTCGTTTGGGCTTGACTAAGGTTCGTGTCTATGGTGCGGCAGACAATGTCTATTTGTGGAGCAAGCGAAAGGGATTCGACCCTCGTACAAGTTTCACCGGCTCACCTAGCAACGAGCAGTATGCGTTTGTTCGTACCATCTCTGGTGGTATTACACTTCAATTTTAAACTGTTAGATAAGGAGATTTTTATATAGATTAAGGAGAATTTTATATGATGAACAATATATTTCGCAAGGTTTCTCTGTTCACAGTAGTGCTCTCTTCATGCTTGATGATGCAGAGCTGTCTGGAGGAGGAACTGCCAAAGGATTATGCAACAGGCAGTCAGGTGCAGGGGTCTGAGACGGCTCAGCAGGGCTTGCTGACCGGCTTGAGTGCCTATATGGTAAAGAGTGGTGTGTATGGCGACGGTTCGGCTTACGACAATGGTTATCCCAGCCAGATGATTATCCGTGATGTGATGACAGAGGATTTTCCGGTTTACAATGCAGATTACGACTATTTCTCGTCTATAGAGAATGGTAAGGGACTCCGTAGCCCATTCAATTACACCTATTTCTACTATTATGGTTTAGTGAACAATGCCAACAGTATCATCTCGTCGCTCGATGTGGAAGGAGCATCTGAATCTGCAAAGGCGTCTGCCGGTGTAGCTTATGCTTACCGTGCTTTGGCATACCTGGATATGGCAAGAATGTTTGAATTCAAGAAGACCGGATTCTCTGACTTTGATGCCAAAGCAGCCAAGATAATGGGACTTACCGTGCCTATCGTGACCGAGAAGACTACAGGCGAGGAGGGTAAGAACAATCCTCGTGTACCTTATTATACCATGTATCGCTTTATCCTGCACGACCTGAATAAGGCTGAGGCATACTTGAAGGGCTATAAGCGTACGGGCAAGGAGCAGCCGGATGAGAGCGTGGTAGATGGTTTGAAGGCACGCTTCTGGTTGGAACTGGGTTCTCGTTTTTATGATTCGGCAGATGATCTGACAGCCCAGTTGGCTCATGAGAATGATGCTGACGGCTATGATGCCTTGGGCATTACGGCGGTTAATGACTGTTTTGCCAAGGCTGCCTCATACGCACAGGCTGCCATCGACAATTCCGGTTGCCAGCCAATGTCTCAGAGCGAATGGTATAATAAGAAGACAGGTTTCAATACTGCTAATTCTTCCTGGATATGGAAGGCTTCGCTGGGAACAAAGGAGCAATTGGGCAGCTGGTTCTATTCCTGGATGGGTACGGTATCTTCTGAATCTACCGCATTCTCCATGGGTGGTTATGGCAAGGCTTATCGTATGATAGGTGCTTCGCTCTATAATCAGATACCTGATGCCGACTGGCGAAAGAAGACTTGGGTTGCCCCTGAGGATGCTGGCAAGGCTGAGGTTCCGGCAGGCTATTCTACCTTGCTGGATGGAGCAGGATGGGCTAAACTGCCTGCTTACACCAACCTGAAATATCATCCGGGTTCAGGTAACTTGTCTGATCTCTATGTGGGCTGTTTGTGTGATATTCCATTGATGCGTGTAGAAGAGATGTATCTCATCTATATTGAGGCCATTGCCCATACAGAAGGAGTGGATGCTGCCAAGACCGTCTTGAATGATTTCATGAATGCTTATCGCTATACAGATGGCTCTTATGAGTGTCAGGCTACAGACATCGATTCACTTGAAGATGCCGTGCTGCTTCAGAAACGTATCGAACTCTGGGGAGAGGGACTGCTGTATTTTGATTATAAGCGTCTTAAGAAAGCTGTTGTCCGCACCTATACGGGTACCAACTTCCTGGAGAGTCACCGCTTGAATTCCAAGTATGGTTTCGTGGCTCCATGGATGGATTGTTATATCCCTGAATATGAGAAGAGTTCTAATCCGGCTGTGGTACTGAATCCTGACCCTACAAGTGTGGTAGAGGCAAAGAGTGAGTAAATGAGGAGATTTTTCAATCTTAAAAATGGAATTGACAATGAAGAATATAAAGTTTTTTAGATATTTGGGGCTTGCCATCTCGGCAGGTCTCCTGTTGGGGTTCTCTTCCTGCAGCGATGACGATGATTATGCGCCAGGCAATCCTGCCCCAGACAATTGCATGGGAGTGTATTTTGATGCCGGCAATGCGGCAGAGTTTATTCTTACTCCAGACCAGGAAACCGTTGATGTGAAAGTTTGCCGTAAGGTAGCCGCTGAGGCTGCGAGTGTTCCTGTCAAGGTAGAGTATACTGATACAACTGCCATTCAGGTGCCTGCTACGGTGGAGTTTGCCCAGGGCGAGAAGGAGGCTACGCTGACCATTTCTGTAAAGGGCTTGACACCTAAAAAGAAATTTGGTTTCAAGATAGATGTCGATGAAGCCTATGCCGATCCTTATACCAAGCAGGATGGCAGTACGGTGCTGCAGTCGTCGGTGCTGGTTTCTCAGTGGACGAAAGTACTGGAGAATGTGCAGTTCTATTACGCAGGTTTCACAGATTTGCCTGTTACCTATTCTGATATCTACCAGCTGGAAGGTGTCAATCAGTTTTATATCACCAATATGTTGGGTTCGGGTGCTGATCTTTATTTCAAGATTAATGGCACTTTCAATGCCGATAATCTGGCTGATTGCTCCGGTGAACTGGTTCCTGAGGAAGGAAAGGGTGCTGCCATATATGACTATCAGACCTATAAGGAAAACTATATCGTAGCTGGTGTTGATTCTTCTACAGGTGACTATTTGTGGAACTGGACGGTAGGAGATGTAAATATCAACTCTTTCATGTGGTATGGTGGATATGGCTATAGTACCTATTCTTATATAGACTTCACACAGAAATACATCTATCTGAATGGATATATAAATTCCAGTGTTGAGCAGCAGTCTGTAAATGTGTATGGCATTTGGTAGAAATATCGAATGATTTCCTAAAGATTTTGGACTTATGAAGAAAATTTTTATATTTTCTCTGATGTTGGCTTTTTTCCTTTGCTCTGAGGCAAAGGAAAGGAGCCTTCAGCAGAAATTGGAGATAGCCAGTGAGGTGCTGGGGGAGCGTTTGCCTTCTGTTGGCGGGAATACTTCTCGTGGAGGAGCAGGTGAGAACCTTCGGGTTATGCGCCAGACGGATGCTTATACGGTTGTAGGACGCAACCGGAATGGATTTGTAGTTCTCGCCAATGATGATGCGTTCAAGGCTGTGATAGGTTATTCTGACGAGGGTACTTTTGGTGATAATCCTGCCTTGGGCTGGTTCTTGGATAGAATTAATGACGCTTCACTTCGTGCTGCTTCTACGGGTTATCAGGTTATCCCTGAAGGTTGCAAGTCGAGTGTTGAGCATCTTATTGCCGTAAAATGGGGGCAGGATGCTCCTTTCAATAGTCAGTGCCCACAAGTGAATGGCAAAAACTGCTGGGTGGGTTGCGTGGCTACGGCTATGGCACAGATTATGTCTGTATATCAGTATCCATCCCGTGGCAAGGGTGTCGCTTCTTATAGCGTTGGCGATGAGAAACGTACTGCTATGCTGAGTATGGGAGAGTATAAGTGGACGGAGATGTTGCCTGCTTATTCGGGTGATAACTACAGTTCGGAACAGGCTGCCGCAGTAGCCAAGTTGATGTTTCATTGCGGTTGTGTGGCTGGTATGAATTATTCTCTTGATGGCAGTGGCGCATCTTTGTCAGATGCGGCGGCTGGTATGAAGAAGCATTTCGGCTATCTTACCCAGTATTATGGCTATAAGGATTATCCCCAGACCAATAACTATGATGATGCAGCCTGGAAAAAGGTTATTTACCGGGAATTGAGCGCCGGGCATCCTATTCTGTATGCCGGTACATCCAATAAGCAGGGAAACGACAAGACTTCTTCCCATGCTTTTGTGCTGGATGGTTATGATGCTGATGGAAACGTAGGAGTGAATTGGGGGTATGGTGGTTTAGGTGATGGCTATTTCGACTTGAGCCTCCTTCCTCTGGAATATACGGATAATGGTGTCTCCGTTGATGAGGAGTATCAGTGGTATCAGGAAATGGTGGTTATTCATTGCCCTGATGATGGTGAAATAGATTATGATTTGACTTCGGGATTAACTCCTGTTGTCGGTGTTACTAAGCCTTGCAGTTCCGATGTTTATGATATCAATGGCCGAAAGGTATCACTCCCGGCGAAACATGATGGTATCTATATCCGGGGTGGCAAGAAATATACTGTAAAGTAGGATTCTCATCAATTGCAGATAATAAACAAATCCCGATAGGTATGTTGTTGCCTGTCGGGATTTTCCTGCTTATTTCAAGAAGGGCTGCGTAAGAAATCTGTGTACAGATAGGAAAAAGAATTTGCCAGTAACCTTGGGCGTTTCTCTTTATGGTATATCTGCAAAGCATCTTCAGTAACATTTTCTATTGCAATAACTAAAGATATTTAAATATTTAACCCGATATTTGGATATAAATAAAGAAATAACTATATTTGCAGCATGATTACGGAATATGGTATAGAGGCAAAGTCTAATTCTGAGATTATATCAGAATTGGGAGGACGATTCAAGCAATATCGTCTGTTCAGCAATCTCACTCAGAAAGAGGTGGCTGTGAAGGCTGGTGTGAGCATTTTCACCATTAGCCAGTTTGAAAAAGGCGAAGCTAAGAACATAGGCTTTGGCACTATTCTTTCTCTGTTGAGGAGCATTGGATTCCTGCAGGAAGCAGAGAAACTCTTGCCGCCACTGCCAATTCTGCCTAGCCAAGTGAAGAAAATGAATGAAAAGAAGGAAAGGGTAAGACATGAAAGATAATGTTGTGCAGGTGAATTTGTGGGATAAGAATGTGGGCTTGTTGTCTTGGGATGACAAGCGGGGCTGCTCTGTCTTTCAATTCGACCAGGATTTTATGCAGTATGGATGGAATATTGCACCATTGGTTGCGCCGTTGGATTCTGTTTATGTACAAAGAACTTTCCCTATGTCAGGAAACAGAGAAAAACTATATGCCGGTTTGCCTGAGTTCATAGCAGATTCTCTGCCTGACCATTGGGGAAATGTGGTCTTCCAGAAATGGATGGAAGCCAATCATCTGCAATCCAAAATGGTAAATGCAGTGGATAGACTGTCTTTTATCGGTAAGAGAGCAATGGGTGCCTTGGAATTTCAGCCTGCTCATATCCAGGAGGATGCATCTGTAAATATCGAGTTGGCTTCACTTTATGAACTTGCCAATAAGATATTTCTGGACAGGCAGGATGTGAACATTGATATGAGCAACAGTCTTATTCTGGAAAATCTGTACAAGGTGGGAACTTCCGCTGGCGGTCAGCGCCCTAAGGCTATTATCGGTATGGATGAGGCTACAGGTATTATTCGTTCTGGCCAAGCCGACTTGCCAGCCAACTTTAAGCACTATATATTGAAGTTTGATACAAGCAGGAAAAATGAACTTCCTTTTACCAGGGTAGAGATGGCTTATTATCTGATGGCCAAGGATGCCGGTATCAACATGATGCCTTCTCGTTTGGTTGAGATTGAAGGAATACAGAATTTCCTTACCCAGCGCTTTGATAGGGTGGAGGGCAGAAAAATATATACTCAGACTTTGGCTGCCATGAGTTCCTTGGCTGATACTTACGAAGATTTGTTTGTTGTGGGCAGAAAACTGAATTTGTCGGCAGAAGAACAGAATCAGCAATATAGGAGAATGGTGTTTAATGTACTTGCAGAAAATGTAGATGACCATACCAAGAACTTCTCATTTGTGATGTATCCCAACGGAGAATGGCATATATCGCCAGCTTACGACATCGTATTTTCCGCCGATCCTGATTCGCATTTCTATCGTAACCATGAACTTACGGTTCTTGGCAAGCGAAAGAATATAACGAAGCAGGATTTGATGCTTTTTGCACAAAGACAGGATATCAGAAATGCTTCTAGTATCATAGAAGAAGTGGAAGACGTGGTGATGAACTTCAAGTCTTATGCCGAAAAAGTGGAAATCGATGAGCACTGGATACGCAAAATAGAACGGGTTTTGGAAGAAATCCGTAAGTAAGCGATTTCATCAGGCAATATTTTTAGCCCCCTTACTCCTTTATTTCTTTCATGTTTGCAGGATTATAGGGAGTCAACTGCTGCATCTCCTGCTCTGTTGCTTCAGGCAAGGCAGGTATCTTGTTTCTGATGCAGAAATCGGTAATGGCGGCAGCTGATTCTTTGGGAGTAGAAGAATCCGGTTTGATGGATTGCTTCTTTTCTACATACTCCTTTTCCGTGATATATAGCTCGGTAATCACATGGATGAGTTGCTGCTGCTTGTCTTTCTTATGAGAGAAAAGATAGCTGTTGTCAGATTTCTGGAAGAGCAGGTCCTTGAAGGAATAGTAATCTTCAGGACTTATCTGATAGGCTTCCACCACATGGTCGTAGATATCTGTCTGGGTATAACCGAAAAGCTGGTGCGTCAGATTCTTGTAGGTAGGAAGCTGGTTGATTTCTATCTGACAGATATTCCGGCTGCTGTCCGTTTGAATACTGCCTATTGTCTGCTGATTGAGCAGGACGAGTTGAGAGCCCAGTGAATCTTTCAGCTGATATTTCTTTCGATATTGCTCAATAAGTGTCTTATCTTCCGGCCAAGGTCGGAAGGTTCCTTCGTCGCTGACCATGAATGCTCGCTTTTTGTCTTCGGAAACGAGTCGGCTGTTGTGAAGATTTCTTTTGGAATAGGCATTGAGATCCGTCTTTCCATTCTTCAGGTTGATATAATACTCCACGATGCCGTCGTTGAAGTATTTCATTACAGAGTCGTTGGTCTGGTAACTGCGATAATATCCCTTAAGTCTGATGAAGTGAGGACGATTCCCTGTTACGTTCACATCCTCCAGTTTCTGTATTTTGGTAATATGTCCAGGCATCTTCTCTTCCTTGTTCTGCGCCATGAGGCAAGTTGGGAGGAAAAGGAGAAGTACAAACAGATATTCCATATAATGATGATGTTTCATATTGATGATGCTTTAAAAAACTACTTAATGATGTGCAAAAGTAAGAATAATCAGTTAGATGCGCAAAGAAAATCTGTTATTATTAGGTTAAAACTGTAAATAAGTAAACTGTTTCAGAGAATTTGGCGTTGATGAGGGAAGAGATTCCTGATAATTTCAAAAATATGCTTGGCTAATTCAGATTTTCTTCGTAACTTAGCAGCGCAAAACGTAAAGCATGTAGGAATATGGCAAAAATAGTAAATAAATATCCTGTAGGAATTCAGACATTTGAAAAAATCCGCGAGAATGGCTATCTCTATATAGATAAGACCAAATATATCGTGGATTTCAGGGAAAAGAAGATGTCCTATATCTTTCTGAGTCGTCCGAGACGATTCGGCAAGTCGCTCTTTGCCTCTACCCTTCAGGCTTATTTTGAGGGAAGAAAGGAACTTTTCGAGGGATTGGCCATTGCTGATTACGAGAAGGATTGGGTGAAGCATCCTGTGCTGCATTTCGACCTGAGCGGTGCCAAGCATTTTGATGAGGAAGGCTTGAAGCATTATCTCGACTTGCAGCTGAAACCATACGAGAAGCTCTATGGCAGGGATGATGATGAATTGTATCCAAACGACCGACTGGATGGAATCGTAAAGCGAGCTTACGAACGGACGGGCGAAAAGGTGGTTGTCATTATTGATGAATATGATGCCCCATTGCTGGATGTGGTGCATGAGAAGGATGTACTCAAGCAGTTGCGTCTCATTATGCAGAACTTCTATAGTCCTTTAAAAAAGCTCGACCCATATCTGGAGTTTACCTTCATTACGGGTATTACCAAGTTCTCTCAGCTCAGTATCTTCAGCGAACTCAACAACCTCGATAATATCAGCATGTTCGACCAGTATTCGGCTATCTGTGGTATCAGTAAGGCTGAACTTTGTACGCAGATGAAACCGGATATAGAGGCTCTTGGGGAAGCTCTTGGCATGACGTACGAGGAATGCCTGGCTGAGTTGACGAGATACTACGATGGTTATCATTTCAGTAAAAAATCAGAAGATGTTTTCAATCCGTTCAGTCTGGTGAAGGCACTGAATGCACGGGATATTGCCCCTTACTGGTTTGGTTCTGGAACGCCAACTTATCTTATCAAAACGTTGCAGAAGTACCATGTCAGCGTGATGGATATAGAGAAAAAGTCATGTGATATAGATGACTTTGATGTTTCGCCCGAACTGGTGACCTCTGCACTTCCGCTGCTCTATCAGAGCGGTTACCTCACCATCAAGAAGTATAATCCGATATTGCATCGCTATACGCTGGAATATCCTAACAAGGAGGTTAAGACGGGTATGCTCAAGAGTCTTGCGCCCAACTATCTTTCGCCAATATCGCTGGATAACAACAGTTTGGTAGGTGATTTTCTTGAAAAGCTCTATGATGCTGATGTTGAGGGAGCGATGGTGCGCCTGAAAGCCTATCTTGCTAGTATCTCCAACCGCTTGAGTAATAAGAACGAACGGGATTTCCAGACGGTGTTCTATCTTATCTTCAACCTGATGGGTGCCTACATGAGGGTAGAGGAGAACAGTGCGATAGGCAGGGCTGATGCCGTGGTGTATATGCCTGATGCCGTGTTTGTTTTTGAACTGAAGTATGATGGTTCTGCCGAAGAAGCTATTAGACAGATTGATGAAAAGGGATATCTGATTCCATATTCTGCAGATGGTAAGCGCCTGTTTAAAATAGGTGTAAATTTCGATAGTAATCAGCGTACGATTGGTGATTGGATAATCAGGGAAGAATAAGAAAGAAAACGAAAAGATAATCCGAAACAGAAGCAATGGCAGCTATCTGTTTCGGATTTTTTGCAGTAACCATACGGATGCAAATGGAAAATCAGTTGCACAAGATAGATTTATTTCATGCAAATTTCAATTATTTCATCGTTTTGCGAAAAAAAACGAACCTGTGCAGCCAATTTTCATATTTTATTTGTAATTTTGCCATGTCATTCAGAGTTTTGCTATTCTATTCATGCAGCACTAAGATTAGAGGAATTTCTGATATGGCATAATCCTAGGCAGCTTTTTGCAGCTTGGGTGTTTGTAGAATATAAATTATAGTGTTGCGAAGTTAGATAAAATATGGAAAATGTTTTAGATTATAATAAGTGGGAAGATAAGCTATGGGCTTTGTATGATAGTATTTTTAAGGATGCTTCATATAAGATTACGGATGGAGTAATTTTCCCTGATAAGTATGCTTCAACTCCGTTCAAAGTGATGATCATGAACCGAGAGGCTTATGATGAGGATCATTCATCGTATAGTCTCAATCAAGATGGTATTGCAAAAGAGATTGGAGAAGGAATTATTCCTTTCAAAAAACAAAAAACATTACGTTGTCGTCTGCGTCAATATCTTAGTTTGATTCATCTATTGTCAAAGAAAGGTTTTAATGAAGTTTCAGAGAAAGAGGTAATAGACTTTGTAAACCAATCTGACAATGATGATTTAGTGTATTACCTTTCTGATGCAGCTTATATCAACATTAAGAAATCTGATGGTAAAAAGCGCTCTGTGCGAAGTGACTTAAAGGAGTATGCAAAGAAAGGAATTGAAGTGTTGAAAGAGCAGATTCGATTCTGTAACCCTTCTGTCATCTTGGGTGGTGATGTGTGCTACAACATAATTGACAATCTGTTTGATTGGGGAGAGGTGCTTTATGGTGGAGATGGCTATAACCCGGTAAAGATATATGAGTTGGTGATAGATGGTAAATCATATCCATTTATAGATATGTTCCACCCATCAAGAACTCAAAACTATAAGGATGGTGACGAAAAAGAAAGTATGTCTATGTATTTTCTTGAATTATTCAAAGCTATGATTAGTGTTGAGAAAGCACGTCCTGGATACTGGAGTAGTCATATGAATAATAAATGTTTTGAGGCGAGTGCCTTAAAGTAATAATAGTTCATCTTAATAGTGATAATGAGTCTTCTCATGAAAGAAATCGCATTTGATTCATTGCTGCTGATAACTGCTGACGATGTTAGTCAGCAAGCTATCAATCAGCTTCGCTCAGATGGAATATATTCCGTCGAGAACCGTTCTTGTACACTTATCAATATGGTAGTGGTATCTACTGCCGAAGGAACAGAACATGTTCATCAGGTATTGGAGAACCACGAACGTGCCAGAAAGAATGTAGTCGTAAAAATGACTCCGGAACTCAGCATCAAGGATGAATCTGATATAGACTCTATCTTGTCTTTTCAGCAAAATCCAGGCTGTAATCCATACATGGAATTGAAGCACTTCTTGCAAGTGTACCATGAGAATGTGGAGATTCATGGTATGGTAGGCTTTGATTTCAGAAGCTTCTCCGATATCATCAGAGGAAAGAATGTGGTATCTGTTTATTCTTATGAATATCAAGACGACATAGCTGAGGCTATCTGCTACCTAAAGTCTGTTAATCTAAAAGACAATGGCAAATATCTTCTGTCGTTTACAGTTGGTAAGTATGATGAGAAAGTTCTGTCCAAGCATTTGGCTTCTCTCAATGAATACATGGATACCTTCCCCGAAGAGAGCTGCCTCTACTGGACATACAGAGAAGCAACTCCTCAAAAAGTAACTTTGTTTGCTTCTATATCTTCAGAGCAATAAAAGGAAACGTTGATGAAGGAAGAATTCCCTCCGTAAGTATATTAGCTTCATCAGGCATCGAAAGTAGTTTCATCAGACACCGAAACTACTTTCGATGCCTGATGAAGCTAACTTCGTTTTTGGGCTTCTTTTCCTAATAAATTTTAGAATAAGCTTGGCTAATTCAGATTTTCTTCGTAACTTAGCAGCGCAAAACGTAAAGCATGTAGGAATATGGCAAAAATAGTAAATAAATATCCTGTAGGAATTCAGACATTTGAAAAAATCCGCGAGAATGGCTATCTCTATATAGATAAGACCAAATATATCGTGGATTTCAGGGAAAAGAAGATGTCCTATATCTTTCTGAGTCGTCCGAGACGATTCGGCAAGTCGCTCTTTGCCTCTACCCTTCAGGCTTATTTTGAGGGAAGAAAGGAACTTTTCGAGGGATTGGCCATTGCTGATTACGAGAAGGATTGGGTGAAGCATCCTGTGCTGCATTTCGATCTGAGCGGTGCCAAGCATATGGGCGTGGAACAGTTGGAAAGATATCTGGCTGATATGCTTGAAGAGCAGGAGACGGTCTGGGGGTATAAGACGCATCAGGTGGATGCCAATCTCCGTTTGAAAGATCTGGTGAAAAAAGCTTATAAGCAGACTGGAGAGAAGGTGGTTGTCATCATTGATGAATATGATGCTCCTTTGCTGGATGTGGTGCATGAGGAGGATGATCTCAAGCAGTTGCGTCTTATCATGCAGAACTTCTACAGTCCTCTGAAAAAGCTCGACCCATATCTGGAATTCACCTTCATCACCGGTATCACCAAGTTCTCGCAGCTCAGTATCTTCAGCGAACTCAACAACCTCGACAATATCAGCATGTTCGACCAGTATTCGGCTATCTGTGGTATCAGCAAGACGGAACTTATTACACAGATGAAACCGGATATTGAGGCTATGGGTGAAACTCTTGGTATGACGTATGAGGAATGCCTGGCAGAGCTGACGCAATTCTATGATGGTTATCATTTCAGCGAGAATTCAGAAGATGTTTTCAATCCGTTCAGTCTGATAAAGGCATTGAATGCACGCAAGATTGCTCCTTACTGGTTTGGCTCCGGAACTCCATCCTTCCTCTTGAAACTATTGGATAAGTATCATGTCAACCTGGCTTCTCTGGAGAGCCAGGAGGCAGTGTTGAGCTCCTTTGATCTATCTACGGAAGAAATGACGGATGCCTTGCCATTGCTTTATCAGAGCGGTTACCTGACCATCAAGAAATATGAACCGATGTTTCGGGAATATACGTTGGGCATTCCAAACAAGGAAGTGCGTGATGGATTGCTCAATTCATTGATTCCTCATTATGTGAATCCTCGCCGTTCTGACAATGATGCGTTTCTCTTGGGATTCTGCAAGGCGGTTTATCGAAACGATATAGAGGCTGCTTTGGAGCACATGCGCACCTATTTGGCTACAATTCCATACGATTTGGAGAATCATAGCGAGAAGCATTATCAGACCATCTTCTATCTGATGTTCAGTTTCCTGAATATTTATATTAAAACGGAGGTGAAGAGCGCCATCGGCAGGGCTGATGCCGTGATGCACATGCCAGATACGATATATGTCTTCGAACTGAAGGTTGATAAGAGTGCCGATGAGGCTTTGGCTCAGATAGATGAAAAGGGCTACATGCTGCCTTATCATTCTGAAGGTAAGCGACTGGTAAAAGTGGGTATCAGCTTTGACAGCACCCAGCGAACCATCAGCGAATGGAAGATTAAGGAAGAATAAGAAAGAAAAAAATGAAAAGATAATCCGAAACAGAAGCATTGGCAGCTATCTGTTTCGGATTTTACATTTCCATAACGTTTTATATCTATTTCCTGTTACATGTTTTATGAAATGCCTCAACCATACTGGTCGAAATCGGTTATTATCAGGTTAAAACCGTAATTAAGTAAGCGATTTCATATAATTATAATACAGAAAAGGGTGGTTATTGCTTTTCTTTTTGTACCTTT
Source organism: uncultured Prevotella sp. (assembly GCA_900555035.1). GTDB lineage: Bacteria > Bacteroidota > Bacteroidia > Bacteroidales > Bacteroidaceae > Prevotella. The sequence goes on along the minus strand of USJX01000046.1, from coordinate 1,354 downwards.
GCACACAATTCGGCAATTGTACGTGCCAAATCATAAGAAGTGGAATCAAGAATATCTAATAATAAATAAAAAGTAATGACTACACTTACAATTTCTATTATTGTCGTTTTCGTGCTCGGCTATGCACTCATTGCCACCGAAAGCTTGACAAAGGTTAACAAGGCAGCGATAGCCCTGTTGATGTTGGTAGGTTGTTGGACCCTCTACATGATGGATCCAATGCAGTATCTCCAGTTGATGCACCCTGATTATACAGGCGGTGCTGCTGGAATGGTGGAGAAGGTGACCGGAATCATTCAGGAACATCTGGGCGATACTGCCACAACACTCTTCTTCCTGATGGGTGCAATGACCATCGTGGAAATCGTTGACCAGAACGGCGGATTCAACTGGGTTCGCAAGGTGATGAAGACCAAGTCGAAGCGTGCGCTCCTCTGGCGTATCGCTATCCTTACCTTCTTCCTCTCGGCTATCCTCGACAATCTGACCACCAGTATCGTGATGATCATGATTCTCCGAAAGCTCGTCACCGACCACAAGGATCGCATGGTTTATGCATCCCTCGTTATCATCGCAGCCAATTCGGGTGGTGCCTTCTCACCAATCGGCGACGTTACCACCATCATGCTCTGGAACAAGGGACTGATTACTGCTGCCGGCGTTATTGCCGAAATCTTCATCCCGTCTGTGGTTTCCATGGTGATTCCTGCCCTCATCCTTCAGACCATGTTGAAGGGCGAACTCGTGATGCCTGAGGTTTCTGACCAGCAGAATGCATCGGTCAGCGATTTCACCGAAGGTCAGCGCAAGGCTGTGTTCTGGTTGGGAGTAGGCGGTTTGATCTTCGTTCCTATCTTCAAGAGTATCACCCACTTGCCTCCATTCGTAGGAATCCTCCTGGTATTGGGCGTTCTCTGGACTGCTACTGAAGTTTTCTATCGCGGTTTGCATCGTGGAGCTGATGCCGAGGGTACTCAGAAGCGAGTAACCAAGTTGCTTTCTCGTGTGGATATGAGTACCATTCTCTTCTTCCTCGGTATCCTGATGGCAGTATCCTGCCTGGCTGAGATTGGCGTATTGACTGCTTTGGGTCAGGGCTTGAACGTCGTATTCGATGGCAACCATTATCTGGTTACTGGTATCATCGGTGTGCTTTCAAGTATTGTTGACAATGTGCCTCTGGTAGCCGGATGTATGGGAATGTATCCTGTGGCTGCCGCTGGCGATATGGCTGTGGATGGTGTCTTCTGGCAGTTGCTGGCCTACTGTGCCGGTGTAGGTGGTTCAATGCTGATTATCGGTAGTGCCGCTGGTGTGGTAGTAATGGGCTTGGAGAAGATTACCTTCGGCTGGT
>USJX01000045.1 GCA_900555035.1 uncultured Prevotella sp. | reverse complement strand
TTGGATTGAGGCATTTGTCAATGCACGTCAGTGGATTGAAGAAAGAGTAAAGTAAATAAATGAAATATACAGATTTATTTAAGACATTTTTGAAGATTGGCATAGTCACCTTTGGTGGTGGCTATGCCATGATTCCTATTATAGAATCCGAAGTCGTCGATAAGCATCATTGGATGACAAAGGAGGAATTCTTGGATGCCATCGCTACTACCCAGGTTTGTCCGGGAGCCTTGGCCATCAACATGAGTTCCCTGCTCGGATATAAGTTGGCAAAGACACCGGGAGCCATCGTCTGCACCCTCGGCGCTTCGTTGCCATCGTTTCTTATTATCTTGGCGATAGCCATGTTTTTCCATCAGTTTGAAGACAACAAGGTGGTGGCTGCCCTGTTTGCAGGCCTCCGTCCTGCCGTGGTGGCACTGATAGCCGTACCTACGTTCTCACTAGCCAAGAGTGCCAGGATTTCGCTCGTCAACTGCTGGATTCCTATCCTCTCCGCCCTCCTGATATGGCTGGTAGGTGTCAACCCCATCTGGGTGATAATTGCCGCTGCCGTGGGAGGCTACATCTATGGACAATTCATTCAACCAACAGAATAATATATGATATTTCTTCAGCTTTTCATCGTATTCCTTCAGATAGGCATCTTCGGATTCGGAGGTGGCTATTCCATGATATCCCTGATTCAGGGACAGGTGGTAACGCAGTATCATTGGATGACGATGAAGGAGTTCACTGATATCGTTGCCATCTCGCAGATGACACCAGGACCTATCGGCATCAACGCTGCTACCTATTGCGGCTATACCGCTGTGCACAATGCAGGCATGGGCGGCATGATGGCCATACTCGGAAGTGCCGTGGCAACCTTTGCCCTGGTTCTCCCCTCTTTGATTTTGATGATTCTTATCAGCAGAATGCTGTACAAGTATATGAAAACCTCAGCCGTTCAGAGCATCTTCATCGGTCTTCGTCCTGCCATCGTCGGCTTGGTGGGAGCCGCAGCCCTGCTCCTGATGAATGGCGAGAACTTCTCTACGCCAGCCAATCCCTGGCATTTCTATATCTCCATCGCCCTCTTCTTCGCCACCTTTATCGGCGTGAAGGTGATGAAGATCAATCCCATCCGCATGATACTCTATGCGGCATTTGCGGGGCTAGTTTTATTATATTAAACGAAATTAGACAATGACATACTCACAGGCAGATATTACCGTTCCATACGCTGTGGCGAACTTTGCAGAGATTCGCCACAAGGGATATTATTATGTGGATAAGACCAACTATATTCCACTGCTTGAGCGTTACAAAGCACCTGTTTTCCTCCGTCCTCGCAGATTCGGAAAGAGTCTGCTCGTTTCCATGTTGGCTCACTATTACGACCGCAACATGGCAACACAATTCGAGGATTTATTTGGTGGAACTTGGATTGGTGAACACCCGACAAACGAGCACAACCAATATCTCGTAGTAAGGTATGACTTTTCCACAACTTCCGTTGCCAGCAAGAAGGAAGACATCGAGAAGAACTTCAATGCCGTGAATTGCAGTCCACTCCGTACATTGGTGGAACGTAACAGAGACCTTTTTGGAGATTTCAAGTTTAGAGAGGATGGCAATGCCTCCAACATGCTGATTGAAGTATGCGAGTTTATCGCTTCCCATAATCTTCCACCTCTTTATATATTAATAGATGAATACGACAACTTTACCAACCAGCTATTAGTTGTCTATAAGGATTCGCTGTACCAGAACCTGACCACAGGGGAAAGTTTCCTGCGAACATTCTTCAAGGTTATCAAGGCTGGCATTGGCGAAGGAACCATCCGTACCTGCTTCTGCACAGGAGTACTGCCTGTCACCATGGATGACTTAACCAGTGGCTACAACATCGCAGAAATGTTGACACTGAAGCCTGAATTTACCAACCTATTGGGCTTTACCCATAAGGAAGCAGCCCAATATCTGAAGTATGTCATCAACAAATATGGCCCTCAAGCCTCTTTCGAGGAATTATGGACTCTGATACTCAACAATTATGACGGTTACCACTTTTTGCCAAATGCAGAACCGTTGTTCAACTCTACCATCCTGACTTACTTCCTCAAGAACTTTGCAGAACTGAAAGGCGGCATCCCTACGGAAATGGTAGATGAGAACCTGCGCACTGACACTAGTTGGATAAGAAGATTGACCATCACGCTTGACAATGCCAAAGAAATGCTCGACAGCCTGTTGATGGATGGAGAATTATACTATTCACAAGCCGATTTACGCAGCAAGTTCAACAAGCAAAAGTTCTTCTCCCCAGAGTTCTACCCTATCAGCCTCTACTACTTGGGTATGACCACCCTGAAGGGCAATTACAAAATGGCCTTGCCAAACTTGACGACCAAGAGCGTATATATGAGTTACTACAACGAATTGAATAGTATCAGTGACAATGTCCGTAAGTTTGTTCCTGCATACGAGGCTTTTGCCAGAGACAGAGAACTGGAGCCATTATTCCATAACTATGTTAAGGAATACTTAGGTCAGCTTCCCGCCCAGGCCTTTGACAAGATGAACGAGAATTTCATTCGCTGTTCATTTTTCGAGTTACTGAGCCGCTACTTGAGCAATTGCTATACATTCGCCATCGAACAGAACTTGCCGTCAGGTCGTGCTGACTTAGTGCTGACCGGCATTCCTGGCACATCATTCCACAACGACTGCCGCATCATTGAGTTTAAATATTACAAGTCTAAAGACGCAGGCATTGTTGATCAATTGGAAGAGGCACACCTAGAAGATGCCCAACAGGTAAAGGCTTATGCCGCAGATATGCAGAAAGCCTATCCTCACTATCAAATTAAAGCATACGTAGCTTATATCGCAGGAAACAAGGCTTGCAAGATTTTTGAAAAGAAAAGTAATGATTGATTATTGTAATCAATATGAAAGGTTAAGTAAACATTATAAAACATGCCATGCCAATAAACAAGAATGCTTTCATAAGATACAAAATACTGGACAAATGTTTCAGTGACAAATACCATAAGTACTTCATAGAAGATCTTATGGAAAAAGTCAATGCCCAATTAACAGATGCAGGAATAAAGTCTATATCCAAGAAACAGATATACGATGACATCAAGTTTATGAAAAGTAGCGAAGGATGGGAAGCGCCAATAAAATCCTATCAAGATGGCAAGCGCAAGTACCTTCGCTATGAGTACGACTTTTCCATTATAGAGACTCCGATAACAGAGATGGAAGTAGAGCAACTCGAAACGCTTATCACTTCACTTTCACGCTTTCAGGGCATACCTATGTATAGTTGGATTGAAGAATTACTTGCCAATCTTCGATACCGCTTTGGTCTAAGAGGAGTAGAGACAAACTTTATCGGATTTGAACAAAACCGAGACATGAAAGGCTTGCGATTTCTATCCACTCTTACCAACTGCGTTATCAAACGCCAACCTGTCCTCATCGACTATCACCCTTTTGGCAAAGAGGTCGTAAAATGGACGATTCATCCGTACTACCTCAAGCAATATAATAATAGGTGGTATCTTTTAGGATATAATTCAGAATTTGAAGATTTATCCATTGTCCCATTAGACCGAATCGAAAATATCGAATATTCCGATACAGCATTCAAAAGAAACTTGCGTTTCGATTTCGATGCTTATTTCCGTGATATCCTTGGCATATCCATAGAGAAGGACAAGAAGATAGAGCATATTCGTCTGAAATTCTCCCCACAACGCCTACCATACGTGATTTCCAAGCCGATTCACCATTCGCAAATAGTGGAGAATGAATCAGAAGGAATTATCTCACTAAATCTTATCCCTAACAAGGAATTGATTTCTGAGCTCATTTGGTTCCGTGATGATGTGGAAATACTCTCTCCAGAGTCTCTTCGAGAAGAAATTAAGGAGATAATCGCAAAAATGTATCAAAAATATTTTGGTGTGAAGAAAGACTGCACAACATCCCTGTAATTTTGCAGTCGTAAACAAAAAAGCAAAAGAATATGCAGACAGTAAACAACAACTTCACAGTAGAGGCACTTGTTGCCAAGTATCGTAACTTTGTAGATGAGCATTGCCCAAAAAGCTGCGAATCTGATGGAGTACATGAATTTGCTATGCCTTACAATGATGAGGCAGAGGAGCAGTTGCTTGCAACTCTTTATAAGAGAGTAGCAGGCGAGAATGCAGATTCTAATATTTTGGAGGCGCTTTCTAAATATACAGAAGAGTTTTATGCTAAAGGGTTAAACGAGACAGAGTTGACTTTCTTAACTAATAATTTTGCAGAAGTCTCAACATATATTTTCAGCTACTTTGCCGACAAATACTATGGAGAACATTTAGGTTCACTTCTCAACAAGCCAACAAAAAAAGTCAACGAAATCATTGCATCTGCAAAAATTGAGGACGGAGAAACTATATTTATAGGTTGTTCTGGCCTTGGTGAATTAGCGATGCTATTCCCAAATTGTATAATCAAAGGATACAGCTTTGCTGTAAAAGGACCATATATCAACGAAATATGGGCGTTAGGACAGATTAGATTATTTGCAGCAGGTATTCTGTCTGAAATTTTACCTTATCCTGAGGATAAGGGCAGCAAACCATATTGGAATGATGCAGACATTATTATTGATGGAGCTTCGAGTAGTTTTCTCTGCCTTAAAGAAGCACAAATACAACAAATGAAGCCTGGCTGCAATTTGTTGTTATTCGTTAACAAGCAAAATACTGCAGGCGATTCAGTTGTAGATATTGCCAAAAAGTTCGTTGAAGAAGGATGCATAAACTCTATCACTTCTTTCGAAGAAAGTAACAACTTTCTTGGTAACGACTTTGTCAAAAAGTCTATCTGTATTCGTGCATGTAAAAAAGCGAGTGACATGATACTATTTAAGAATGAAATTACAGGAGAGGAAAAAGAACTGCCTTCAAATATTCTTGACCAAACAATACTTTGGCCAAGCTATTATTTGACAGCAAAGCCAAAGGCAGGCATGTCCCTTTCAGAAATAGTGTCTTTCCAAGACTTAAGACCAAAGAATGAAGAAAATCTTGTCTTTAAGAAAACAAAATTTAACGACGAGAAAGAATGCATTGAGTGGATCCTTTCCGATAAAGAAAAGAACATCCTTATTGTTACTCCGAAAAATCTCTCAACAGAATACGAGAACACAGAACTCTGTAAAGAGAATTTACATCGGGCAGGCGACCCTTTGTTTGAAAAACAATTAGGAATGCTTAGCAACATTATGCAGCCTTGTGTTCTTCTCTTCGGAAGAAAAGATAAGCTCGTTGCTGGCTATATCAAGGATTTACCAACAGAAGGTATTGTTGCTAACTGGCAGTTCGCATGTCTTGTTCCAAAGGAAGGAATCGACGTGCGATATGTGGCAGCATTGTTGCTTACCCCGGAAGTCAGGAATCAAATCATATCTATCTGTGAAGGAGAAGTTGACGCACAACTTTTTCCACTAATTATGGATAAGATTATTGTTCCAAATCACACAGATTTGGAACGAGCTACCTTCTTGTCAGAAGCCAATTACAATGCTTTTGTATCATCACGTAAGGAGTTGGAACAAGAGCATAAGCATTATGTCAAAGCTGTTCGTATGCGTAAACATGCTTTGACCCAATCTGCCTCATCCATAGAAGCAACTCTCTATGCGTTGAATGCTTACAGAGTAAGACAAAATGGAACAATCTCGGACAATGAGCGTATTTCACGCATCAAACAAACAACCGTCAAGGATGCCTTCGAATATCTTTCTATGGCAACTAAGGATTTGTTGGTAAAGTTGGACCATATTGCAGATGTGGAATACACTTTTACCAAGCCTGAATGGATTAATCCAGAGGAGTTCATCGAAAGCTATATCCAAAAGCATGAAAATGGTTGGGTAAACTTCAAGCCTGTTGTAAAATGGACTAAAGGACATAATTTGGCAGATAAAGACTTGACTGATTTATCCGGAGAAACCATATTGCGTAAGGGAGAACCTATTTATACAATGATGTTCCCAAGAGATGCTCTCAAGCAGATTTTGGACAATATTGTTTCAAACGCAATATCCCATGGATTTAAAGACGAATCCCGCAATGACTACCAATTATGTTTTTCATGGGAAACAGATGGCATTGCATTGAAAATATGCGTTGAGAACAATGGAGCACCCATACCAGCTGACCGTAGCACATCATCGCTATTAGAATATGGAGTATCCACCTCCCTTAACTCTAACGGACATCATGGAATCGGATGCAATGAGATAGACGGCATCATGCGTAAGTATGACGGAAAGATAGAACTTGTTTCTTCTCCAGATGACGAGTTCAGAGTCAAGTATATACTTACTTTCAATCGTACGAATATTCTTAAAACTCTTTAGATATGAAAGATTACGATTTAGACTTAATCCAAGTTCTTTGGGTTGAAGACGACCCTATGGTAATAGAGCAATACCCATTAAAGGCAGAGAACTTCGGATTACAATTAGTTGCTTTCCCTTGTTGGGATGAAGCAAAAGCAGCATTAGAAAATGATTTTGACCATTGGTCTGCTATCATTTTGGATGCAAAATGCAAGTACCATCGTGACAGCGAGGACAATGCTGTAAGATTTCTTGGCAGAGCCTTAAATGACATAGCCCTCATTTGTGAAAAAAGAGGGCGTGTTATTCCATGGTATGTCTTGACTGGCGGTGATGCGGAAGAGGTATCAGACTCCATTATTGATGACCGTATGAAATGGGATGCAGATTGGACAAATAGTACTCTTAAAGAATACTATTCCAAAAATGTTGACAACGAAATTCTGTATCAACGCATCAAAGCACATGCAAGAAAGTCTCCTCGTCTTCAGATTCAACAAATGTACGAGGATGTATTTGATGCTATAGAAGAACTCGACCTTAATGTCGATGCCGAAGTCTATTTGGAAGACCTCCTGTTAGAAATACATTTTCCAAAGTTAGATAACAAGGACTATAACGATAAGTACAAGAAGGTTCGCCAGATTGTTGAGTATATATTCCGCTCTATGATGCAAAAAGGTTTATTACCACCCCAGTGCAAAATTAACCTAACATCATCTAATCGAATTCTCAGCGGTCAAAATATTATGGAAGGAAAAGGAAATGATGCTGTAGTAATTGTAGAAGTAGAAAAAGCAGTGCTTCCAAAAATCATCCAAGACAACATCATCCACATGATACATACCGCTGGGTCTGATGTTCATACTGAAGAAGGTGCAGACACCAACAGTAAACATATTACAGAATACTTAAAAGATGTCGGCAATACTTCTTATCTACTCAAGAGCTATGCTCTTCAGCTTTGTGATGTAATTCTATGGTACAAGAACTACATTGACAAACATAATGATGAAGAAATCAATGCTCTGAATTGGACTATTAAAGATACTGCTAAATTTAAAAAACATTTCAACTTATAGTCAAGTCCAATAGCAAGCAACTAAAATAAGGCATTAGGGCGATATGACATTTTCCATCATATCGCCCATTTTTTATTTTGTTGTGAAGAAAGACCACACTACAACGTCGTAATTTTGCATCAGAAAACAAAAGACGACGATATGGAAAAGAACATTTCAGCACTCGACCTACAGAATGCAGAACAGCAAAAAGCATTCGATTTGGTAGCCAACACCAACAATAGCCTTTTCATAACAGGAAAGGCTGGCACTGGTAAGACAACCTTTATCAAGCGAATTCAGGAAGAAATCAGCAAAAACTTCTTGGTATTAGCTCCTACTGGCATTGCAGCCATTGCTGTCGGAGGTCAAACAATGCATTCTTTCTTTGGTTTTCCGATGCAAGCAATTGGTCCACATACTAATACCATGCTTTCTTATGAAAGCAAATGTATTCTCGAGGAAACTGATACTATCATTGTTGATGAGGTATCTATGGTTAGATGTGACTTGGTGGATGGCATGGATAGATGCCTTCGCATGGTATTCAAGACTAACATGCCTTTTGGTGGAAAACAAGTCGTATTTGTTGGCGACTTGTTCCAATTACCTCCTATTATCAAGTCCAATAGCGCTGATGCCGAAATGCTCCAAGACCTTTATGGTGCTGGCACTCCATTCTTTTACAAGGCTTTTGTCTTGAAAAGAATGAACCTCCCCAAGATTGAGTTTCAAAAAGTATATCGTCAAAGAGACAAAGAGTTTCTTGACATTCTAAACAAGATGCGCACAGGTGAAGTAAAGGCAGAAGATTTAGAATTACTAAATCAGCATGTCAGCAAGAAGTTTGAAGAACAGGATTTTTCTGTGACCTTAACCGCATTCAACAAGATGGCTGAGAAAATCAACGAGGAGAAATTATGTGCCATCCAATCGGAAGAATTCTGCTATCAGGCAAAGATTCAAAACGAATTCAAGAAAAATGAGGCGCCTGTACCAGAAAAGCTTAGACTAAAAGTAGGAGCACAAGTCATATTCTGCCGCAATAACACAGGTTGCGGTTATATGAATGGGACAATCGGTAAAGTTTCAGAACTTGGCGATGATAAAATACAAGTGACATTGGAAAATGGCAAAACCATTGATGTCAGAGAGCTAACATGGGACAACGTCAAAAGCAAATACAATCGTCAAACCCGTAAAATGGAAACCCAAGTTGTGGGAACCTTCACGCAATATCCCTTGAAATTAGCTTGGGCAATAACCATTCACAGATCACAGGGGATGACCTTTGACAGAATGCACTTTGACTTATCTCATGGCACATTCTTGCCAGGACAAGCTTACGTCGCTATCAGTCGCTTACGTTCTTTGGACGGATTGACACTTAGTAATCCTATCCGCCCTTATCACGTCACCCAAAATCAAGAGGTAAGGGTATTTGCCAACTCTTACAATGACACAGAGATGATAGATGACGTATTAGGTGCGGAAAAGCGAATCTACCAATATCTAAGCACAAAAGACTACGACATGGCCTCAAAAACATGCCTGATTCTTATGCAAGCCAAGATTCGCAAGAATGACTACCGAAACGCAGCCTTAATGGCCAAAAGAATGTTTGATATCATGCTGGATGACAATTGCCTATTAGGAAAAACCCAGAATGCTCAACTATTAAAGGATTGTAGTATGACTGCCAACTTCCTTAATGCCGTCATCTGCCTATATGGCTATCGTTATGAGGAAGCTATTGGTTACACAGACATGGTATTGGGGAGAAGAACCTGTCTTGAAGCGATGTTCATCAAAGGGCGCGCTCTTTATGAACTCAAGCGATATGACGAGGCATACGATGTAACGTTCCAAATTGTCAGCATATCTCAGGGAGGTGAGGAGAAAAAGGCCATTGATAAGAAGTTACTTCTCTTTGAAGCAAGAGTCAATGAACATATTGGCAATCCAATAGCACCATTCTGTAAAGAACTATTCTCGCTCTGCCCAGAATTTCGTTCTACCTATATTATGTTGAGAAAAGAGTTTCTAAACTCTCACATAGGAATACTATATGACAAGGAAGAAGAACACATCGAATTGCTCGAAGCGTTTAATGACCAAAGCCTTTCTCAGCAAGATTTCTTGAAGAAGACGCAAGAGTGTACGGACGAAAAAGAACTTAAAATGCTACGCAGATATCTTATAAAGAATATGCAAAAGCTGCGCCCTTAAACTTAAGAGACAAACAGAATATAAACATAGCATAGTTGATAGTGTAAATGTTCAACAAGAAATAGATGGAGGGACATGTGCATCTCTATCCCAAGGTGAAATCTTTGGATTGAGCTAAAAGAGCATCAAATCGCTCAATAATCAAAAAAAAGTTCAAAAAGGAGTGAGTTTCTCAGATTTTATTTGTACTTTTGCCATGTCATTCAGAGTTTTATTTGTTTTTTATTTGCAACACTAAGATAAGTGAAATTTCTGACATGGCAAAACCAAAAGCAACTTTTTGTTGCTCAGGTACTAAAAAAAAATATCAAATCATAGTGTTGCAGAATTTAGGTAAATTATAGTGTTGCGGAATTTAGAATTAAGTTTTTTTTCACCCAAAACTATTCCATTTTTATGAGAAAGGTATATTTTGCCATAGCCCTTGCCTTCTGCTGCCAGGGCATTCAGGCACAGCAAACCTCCTACCGATGGAAGGTGGAGGCTGAAGCAGGCGTCAGTTGCAGCGTGCTCGATACGGATGTATCGGGCTTGTCCACCACTACTTATAAGGTGAGACCGGGAGTGGCGACTGGTATCGGGGCAGAATATCTGGCAGTTGACAACCTGGCTGTGGGAACCGGCATCCGATTCGTACAGCGCGACTACCTGTACCAGAATCTGGGCGGAGACTCCTGGAACACCCGATACAACAACAATTTCATCAGCATCCCACTCAACGTGGGATATTATCTGATTCATAATCCCTACCACGAAAAAGGATTGTGGATTAAGCCACAGGTGGGCGTATATTACGAGTACTTTACCTCCATGCACACCAAGGGCATCTATCCGATGAACATCATGACGGGATACCAGGGCGACGGCACCTATATCAAATATAACACCACCTACGATTTCAAGAAGAACGAGAACCATCTGCGCCGCAGCCTCTTTGGAGGAGAAGCCGGTATCAAGATAGGTTATTCCTTCGGAAAAATAGATGGTTCCATCGGGTATAACTTCCAATACGGTTTCTCGCATATCTACGAGGAGAAAGCCCGTACCAGCAAGACTGCCCGCCGCAACTCCAGCGTCATCACCGCAGGCATTGCCTACAAACTATTCTAGCCCCACACGCCCAGAAAGGGCAGAAGCCTTTAAAAATTCATTTAAAAGTAACAGCAGATATGAGAATCCCTATATATAAAATAGGTGGAATCCGATTCTTCCTGGTTTTCCTGTTGTCGGCAGCATCCCTTGCGATGTCGCTGACCAGTTGTGTATCGGATAACGACGCCAACTCTAAGTCGATTTCCGACTATACCGATGCCAACGTCCGTTCATACGGCGACTTGTTTGAGATATTCTGGAGGGTGATGAACCAGCGCTATTGCGACCTCAACGAACAGGCAGGCGTCTCTTCCCTCTCCTGGGAACAGGTGTACGAAATGTACAAGCCGAAGTTTGAAGCTCTGAAAACCTTCAAGCCTTCATCTGAAAATACACAGGCTGAAATATTGGCAGACAATGCCAAGGCGAAGCAGTATTTCCAGGAAATCATGAATCAGATTATCGACCAGCATTTCTTCGTGAAAATCACCCTTCCGGTTTCCCATTCATCCACAGAAACGGTTCGGTTTGAAAGCAAGCTCTACGAAAGAGAACCTATCTTCCCGATGGCTTACCACTGGGATTACACCCGCAACCAATTAAAGGATGACGGTACAGCCTTCGGTAGTCTGACCGACAACTTCAGCATGATGGGCGGTTTCGTGAAAGATGCCCCAGGTGTCTTCTATCTGGGATTCAGCAATTTCTATATCTCGGAAAACTGTGTCTATACCTATCATTCTGATTATCTGCCTACGAATGCGGAAAATAAATACCATATCGACGAACAGATGATTGCCACGAAAGCCAGCGAACTGGTGACCGATGCGAACCAGATAGACCAGGCAAAGGAAGAAGCCAACCTGCTCCTGGCGCAAACCAACCAGTTTCTGGCTTCAGACCAGGTGCAGGCTGCCATCGCCAAGATGGAAGCTTACAATGCAGGCAAGAACTATCAGGGACTTTATCATCTCTCGTGTGCAGCTTATCAGAGTGCCCCTTCTTTCATCCAGTTACTTCCAGCCTCAGCAGATAACACCGAGGCGGTAAGCATCCTGAAAAACCATCTTACCCAGAATTCGAAATATCCGGCTTTGTCTGAAGAAAAAGCCTTCCGCAACTGGATGGCACAGCGATTGGCAGATTATCTGTGGCACGAAAGGGAATTCACCAATTTCTGGGAAGACCTGAAGTTTACTACGGGCCATGAACTGGTCGAGACTTACCGCAGCAAGTTCCTGGAGCCACTGGTCAAGGGCGATATCAAGAAGCTTATTCTGGATGTTCGCAGCAATGGCGGTGGTGCCGTATCAGATACCCGTCTGCTTACCGACTTCCTGGTAACCCAGTCAGCCGTCTATGCTTACGTTCGCAAGAAGGAAGATAACAACCCATATAGCTATACCCCATGGATTCCGCAGCGAATCGCCGTTACCGGAAGCAGTGTGAAGCGGGAGATTCCTACCGCCATCCTTTTGGATAACCACAGTGCCAGCATGTCGGAGATTACCTCACTTATCCTGAAGAGCCAGGGCAACCACGTGAAACTCATAGGCAGAAACAGTTGCGGAGCCCAATCCATGCTGATGGATAACTCGGCGAGCAACGGCGGCTGGAAGGGAAACGTAACCAGCTATCTGTATTTCTATATGCCAACCTGCATGACCAAGGATGCACAGGGCAGACTGCTGGAAGGCGTGGGCATTACCCCCGATTATCTCCTCGACCCGATGACAGAGAATGAAATCAAGGGCATCTATCAAAATGCCGCCGGAGCCACCGACAGGGCTTTCCTGAAAGCACTCGATGTGCTGAGATAAAGAGAGGAACGGCTGTGCATGCACCACAAATACATCAAAAAGATATGAAAAAGGTGGATTTCAGCAGAAAATCCACCTTTTTACACTATAAAAATCATTTTATCCACCTCTCTTCTGTGTAATTTGTGTACTTTTGCAATATCAAAAAGACAAACCTGAAAATAAACAATTAATGACAATGAATAAGAAAAGACAGTTTTTGCTTTCGGCTGTGCTCGCCACAACGCTGGCTGCCAACGCCCAAGTAACCATCCATGTAGATGCCTCAAATCCGGGCATCAAGGTTTCACCTAATTTATATGGTATCTTCTTTGAGGATATCAACCATGCTGCTGACGGCGGACTCTATGCCGAACTCATCAGCAACCGCTCTTTCGAGGATGACGACAAGAACATCCCTACCTGGAAGACTGCGGCTCAGGAAGGTGCCAAGATTCAGGCACAACTCATCAACAAGGGTCTGCTCAACAATGCACAGGGCAAGGCTCTCCAGCTTACCATTGCGGCAAAGCCAGCAGCCACAGCCTCTCTCATCAACGAAGGTTTCTGGGGCATCAACGCCGTACAGGGCAGAACCTACAAGCTCTCTTTCTGGGCAAAGGGTAGCTACAAGGGCGGATTGAAGGCACGACTCACCAACGCCAAGGGCGACAAGGTGTATGCAGAAACTGCACTCAATGCCAAGGTTGGCAAGAAGTGGACTAAATATACAGCAGAACTCACAGCCAATGCCAACGATGCGAAAGCACAGTTTGAACTCGTAGCCGACGGCAAGGGTACCATCGTTCTGGATGTGGTAAGCCTCTTCCCGCCTACTTTCAAGAATCGTGAAAATGGCTTACGCCCTGATTTGGCTCAGCTTCTCTATAACATCCATCCTAAGTTCGTCCGCTTCCCTGGCGGTTGCTACGTAGAGGGACAGGAGTCTCCTGAGAATGCATTCCACTGGGAGAAGACCATCGGTCCTATCGAGGAGCGTCCAGGCCATAAGAACGTAAACTGGCGTTACCGCACCAGCGACGGTATGGGCTTCGACGAGTATCTTCAGCTTGCCGAAGATTTGAACGCCAAGCCTCTCTATGTGGTAAACGTAGGTTTGTGGCACGGCGGCATGACTCCTGTGGATAGCATCCAGCCTTGGATTGACGAGTGCATGAATGCCCTGGAGTATGCCAACGGTCCTGTTACCTCTAAATATGGTGCCCTGCGTGCCAAGAACGGTCATCCGGAACCATACAACATCGAGTATCTGGAGATTGGTAATGAGAACAACCAGCCAGACCCTCGCCAGCAGAGCGACCATTACTACGAGCGCTTCAAGAAGTTCAAGGATGCCGTATTGGCGAAATATCCTAAGATGCATCTCATCGGCAATGTGGTGGCATGGGGCGATGACAACCCTAAGTGGGAAAGCAACGAGAGCGTAGAGCTGCTCGATGAGCACTACTACAGAAACCCAGCCTGGTTTGCCGAGAACTTCAACAAGTATGATAACTACGACCGCAAGGGCAGCGAGATTTATGTAGGCGAATATGCCGTAACCCAGGGCTTCGGCAATATGGGTTCGCTCGATGCAGCACTCGGTGAGGCTGTCTATATGATGGGCATCGAGAACAATTCTGATATTGTGACCATGGCATCCTACGCTCCTATCTTCGCCAACCTCAACAACCGTATGTGGGCACCGGATATGATTCAATATACATCTGATAAGGTATTCGGAACTCCATCTTACTACGTTCAGAACGTGATGGCGAACAACATCGGTACCCGTGTATTGAAGGTAAACCAGGAGAATCCATACAAGTATGATCAGGCTCGTGTAAAGCCAGCCATCTGCCGTGTGGGCATGGGAACATGGAACACCCAGGTATCTTTCGAGGACAAGGGCTACAGCGATGAGAACGGCAAAGCGATGCCAATGACGATGCAGGAGTTGCCTACCGATATCCGTGGACAGTGGAAGGCAGACGGTAGCCTCATCAAGCAGACCAGCAACGAGGAAAGCTGCATCCGTCTGAACCCAGGCGAGATTACCAGCAATGGTTATATATATAAGGTACGCGCGAAGAAGGATGCCGGCAACGAAGGTTTCCTCATCATCTTCAACTACGTGGACAAGAACAACTACTGCTGGTTGAACCTTGGTGGCTGGAACAACACCCAGCATGGTGTGGAGTCAATCGTGAATGGTGCCAAGAGCCAGGTGGCTACCTGCCCAGGCAAGATTGAAACCGGCAAGTGGTACGATATCGAGCTGAAGGTGGTGGGCGACAGTGTTTATGCCAAGTTGGATGGCAAGGAGGTATTCGCCACCAAGCTGAAGGGCAACACCCTTCCTGGCATCTTCTCTACAGCCACCCTCGATGAGCAGACTGGCGAGGTAATCCTGAAGATTGCCAACACCAGCACCGAGCACACCACAGCGAAGATCAATCTTCAGGGCAAGGAGATCAAGGCTGGCAAGCTCATTCGCCTTTCAGCCAAGAACGGTCTGGAGGAGAACACCATCGATAATCCAACCAACATCTATCCTGTAGAAAACTACGTAACTACAGAGAAGAATGGTGCCACAGTAGAGATTCCAGCCAGCTCTCTGAACATCATCAGATTGAAATAGAAAACAAGCTACATCCAGGGCATCAGCCCTGGATATACCCAATATATTGATACATTTTTTGAATAGTTGATAGATAGTTAGTTAGAAAAAGGGAGGCGGTAACCTGCGTGATGCAGATTGCCGCCAATTATTTTATGATTATCTATTATCTCAAAACTTATTTACTGTCATTTATATCCTCAAATACTTTGAAAAAGTGTTTCAAAGGAAATAAGAACGTGCAAAATATCATAAAAGATACGGAGAATGGCTACACCCGTAGCCATTTTTCCGTACTTTTGCTTACGTTTTCGTTCTTTAGACCATTACACCAAATGGGCTATCGGGCTATATATTAACATTACAAGATAGATTATTATGAAGAAAAGTTTAATTCTAATCATGGGTGCCGCAACTTTGGCGATGCCTATGCACGCCCAAGAGGAAAGTAATGCCTCACATTACTCCATCTTAGACCATCTGACATTTGATCTCGATGCTAGCGTGGGAATGGAGAACAAAGGTATGACACCTACTACTTTGAACTTCGCCCTTGGCTATCAACTTACCCCACGCTTCTACGCCTTCGCCAAAACTGAAGGTAGCATCAACCTCTACAAGAAAGATGATGTGAAGACTTATTTCAAGAGCCAAACTTTAGGTGGTGGACTAGGCTTCAAACTCTTCAACCCTAAGACTACCGCACAAGGGGTAGATCTTCGTCTCTCCGTAACCAATACTATCGGAAATGCCGATTGGAAATACACCTCCTATAATGCAGATCTCATCCTCTATCCGAACTGCAAGAAGAGTAGAAGTATTCCCTATATCGGACTAGGTTTCAGACACATTAATTCTCACACCTCAGGATTATCCAATTGGAATGGCATCACTGGAACCATCGGTTTCAGATTCTAGAGATTACATCTTCAATATGATATAAAAGTTAGAGGTGGATTCTAATATGAAATCCACCTCCAACTTTTTTATCTTACTAGTTCATAGCATAATTGATGAGCAGGAAGATGCTCAGAATATAGAGCGTAAGATTCAGATCCTTGAACTTACCCACCATCATCTTGATAAGCACATAACTCAGGATGCCGAGACAGATGCCATCGGCGATGCTGTAGCAGAGCACCATCGTAATCATCGTGATGAAGGCTGGGAACGACTCGGAAATATCCTCCAACTCAATCTTCTTGAACGAATCAATCATCAATACACCCACCATTACCAGGGCACCACTGGTGGCTGCACTCGGAATCAGGAGGAAGATTGGAGCCAGGAAGATGCTCAGGATAAACATCAAACCCACAAAGAAAGATGTCAAGCCCGACTTACCGCCCTCGGCAACACCCGAAGCACTCTCCACATAAGTGGTAATGGTAGAGCTGCCCAGCAAGGCACCCGCCGTGGTACCGATGGCATCACTCATCATCGCCTCCTTCACACCAGGAATCTCACCCTTCTCATTCTCCTTGATACCCAACTTGGAAACCAATCCCAGCACCGTTCCGATGGTATCGAAGATGTTGACAAGCAACAGTGAGAATATCACCATGAACATCTTTGGGGTAAAGAAGCCCGTGAAATCAAACTGGCAGAAGATAGGAGCGATGCTGTGAGGGGCAGATACAGGCATCCAATTGTCAGAAAACTGGGTAACTCCCATCGGAATACCTATCAATGTAGAGATGATGATGGCGATGAACAGGGAGCCCTTCACTCTTCTCGCCATCAGACAGCCACAGAGCAGGATGCTGATGAGACCCAGGATGCTGACAGGCGTAAACTTGCCGAGCTGCACGAAAGTATCAGCATTGGCAGTAATGATGCCCGCATTCTTCAAACCAATAAAGGCGATAAACATACCGATACCTGCCGATATGGCAAAGCGGAGGTTTTTCGGAATGCACTCCAATATCTTGTCACGGATATTGAGGAAGGTGATGGCCAGGAAGATGATACCCTCTACGAGCAACACGGCCAATGCCTGCTGCCAGGTCAAGCCCATTGCCTGACAAAGGGTGAAGGCGAAGAAGGCGTTCAGTCCCATGCTGGGAGCCTGGGCAAAAGGCAGTTTTGCCATGAAAGCCAGCAGGAAGGTGGCGATGGCAGAAGCGATGGCTGTGGCAGTAAAGAGAGCCCCCTTGTCCATACCTGTGGTTGCAAGGATGGTAGGGTTCACTGCCAGGATGTAACACATGGTCAAGAAGGTAGTCATACCAGCTATCAACTCAGTCTTGACCGTAGTAGTCTTTGGGTCGAAGCCCAATAATGCTTTTAATTTATTCATTTCTTATATTACGATTATTTTTTCTCTATTTTATCTTCCCCATTTCCACGGCCCAATCATATACCGGCCGTATCTTGATGTCAAGACCTTTTTCAGTAACTTGACTGTACTCATGGTCCGTGAGCAGCAGCAGGTCGGTGCATTGCGTCTTGCGATGAGCCAGAAGTAATCCTTCAATCTCCCGTTTTCTAGTCTTGGATGAAGAGATGTCATACGAAACCTGAATGGCTTGTTTCACCTGATTGTTTTTGCAAACCACGAAATCGCATTCTCCCGAGCGGTCGCTCAGGTAATAGATATCATACCCCTGCGGCTTATAAGTTCTAACCAGCTGCAGATAAACAATGGTTTCCAATCTCCATCCCAGATTCTCTCCCACCAGTGCATTATCTCGCTGATCCATCAATGCCACATCTATGGGATACACCTTCTCCTGGGTTATCCTCATCTTGCTCTTGGCAGAATACTTCTGAAGCCCCAGCAGCAGATAAGCCTGCTTCATGTATCCGATATAATTTTTGATGGTATGCTCCGATTTTACCCCCAATGTAGCCGACAGTTCCGAAGAAGACACGATGACCGGAGCCACATTGAGCAGATGATGAGCCAACTGCTCGAAGGTAGCCTGATAGGTAATCTTGAAACGCTGTTCAATATCTCTTTGCAGGATATTGCTTACCAGATTCTTCACATAGTTCTGGTGTTCGTCGATAACGAGCAGTTCAGGAAATCCGCCCTGTTTCAGATAATCATCAAAGGCAGCTCTCCTAAACGCCTGTTTTTTGGTGGTCATACCTTCCATATCCACCTCTTTCATCAGGCAATACTCATAAAAGGAGAATGGATACAAAGGTATCTCCTTGTTGCGTCCAGAGAGATGAGTAGCCAGGTCGCTGCTCAGGAGTTTGGCATTAGAACCAGTAACGATAACATGCATTCGCTTGCGAAGCATGCGATTCACAAAGAGATGCCATCCCTCTACGTTCTGAATTTCATCAAGAAAAAGATAGCTGAAGTCACCATATATCTTATACAGAACTTCCAGAACATCGTTCAAATCTTCAGTCTGAATGTTAGCCAACCGCTCATCGTCAAAATCTATATAAGCGTATTTCACCCCTGCTTTTTCCAATGCCCGGAAGCATAGAGTAGATTTGCCGCTACGGCGCACACCTATCACTACCTGAGCCTGCGTACTGCCCAAGTCTATGTGCGCCTCCTCTGGTCGATGACACAAAGTTTCGCCTCTACGTATCTCCAGTTCTTCCTGTTGGTCAGAAAGTATCTGTTCTAAGTTTCTCTTATCCAGCATAATAACACTTACTTTTTCGGAAGCAAAGACAACGCAAATGAGCGTAATGAAAGCTTGCTTTCACATTGTCGAATGCCGCTTGTTTTCTGCAAAGATAACAAAAAATAATGAAGAATGCCTTATTTTACAAGTTTTTAACTCACCAGAACGCCTTATTTTACAAGTTTCAGTATATCAGAACGCCTTATTTTACACATTTCGGGGTATTCAGAACGCCTTATTTTGCAAATTTCGACAATCTTCAGTACTTAAAAAAGAGAAAAGCGGCATTTACGAGTCAAGCTCCGAATTCCGCTTTTTCTCTATAGACATTTATCTTTTATAAATCTAATGTATATTTTATCATGATATTACGAGACCGCAAATAAGTAATACTATAAACATTCATTGTTTCAGAAAGCACGCTTTTTCTGAATTCTTTCGTATTCATTATATTATAGCACATGACTGACAATTCCCAACGCTTGGTTTTATACGAGATAGACAAATCGCAATAATAATTAGTACTCAAACTTTTATCATTACTATGGAAAAGCTGGTTCTTGATACTAAACATCCACTTATCTGCAGGAAAAACAAAACAGTTAAGCTCATGCGACCAGTCTAAGATCTGATTATCTGATGACATTTCTTGCTTTGTTAGATTCTGCTGTTTGCTACAATGCAATTCCGTTTTACCTTCAAAAGACAGTTGCATGAGTGGTCGAAGAGAATAATTCAACTCGTAAGTAGAAGAAAGCATACGTGCTTTATCTACCTGTTCCGCCATGAGAATACTATAATTATCAGTTTGAACCATAACGCCTATCCCCAAAAACATTCCAGCCCATCCAAAAGACTTAGCCATCCTACTCATTAAACCGAAACTGGCATTTCTGTCATTCTCATTAGAAGCTATTCTATATAACACTCCATCTTCCAATCGATTGGAAAAAAGAGGTTTTCCACTATTAACATTACAAAAAGGGCGAACATGAAAAAACAATCCATTAAGAGGCTCGACATATTGATACCCTAAAGAAAATCCCCACTGCTGAGTCATGTTGTTCTCTCCCGAATTCTTTACAATCGTCCGATAGTTTACATAAATAGGAATAGTAGATATATCACGCAGCATAAGTGGCTTATGTACATAACTAAATAATGCAGAAACACTCGATACCGCCGACATTTTCCAATTACTACTTATTCTAGCATCTATAGTCAAATTAGCCTTCCTGCTATATAAAGACTGGTGCAAAAGATTAAACTTAGCAGCCATGTTCAATCGAAGATTCCCATAATTTAAGACATAAGAAGGCTTATAAAATGCCCGGATAAAATAATTACAGACAGAAGCAGACTGCTTTTGAGAATCAATGTCACACGACAAATACTGGCGTTCATAATCAACCCCAACCTCATTATTAAAGTAATTATTACCCAGTTTCAGCTTATATAATAAGCTATTATATGAAGACATGCATTCCATATTCAAAGACTGCATCCTATTTTTTATAGTTAACAGTGCACCAGGAAAGCAAACATAAGCAAACAGGCTATTAATCTCATATATAGCTCCAGAAGCACAGGTATGTAGCAACTTGAATTCATCTGTAAAACTATATTTATGTGGTTTTACAGAAATATCCGTATTCTTGCCATTATAGTTCATTACACCCAAGCCTTTATCCAGATTCATACTAACACGAAGATTATTTTTCAAAAATGTCTTAACACCATTCATCTGATAATCCACCTCTCCCTTCCATTTATTCAGCCAATTATTTCCTTCTAGCTTCTTTACGATCGAAGGAGTGTCTATGATCGTCAGATAAGAGGATGACTGATAGTTACGCAAACGTTCTTTGTCTATAAGTCCACTAACCTGAAAACGCAAATCGGTCACCTTATTGATTCTATGCAACCAATTTCCAGCTACAAGGTGGCTAGTATTAAAAGTATATCTTTCCTTGTCTATATTTGCATCACCAATTCTCATTAATGACAAAATACCATGCTCATATTCCTGGCTACCAGCAGTCTGTTCCGAACGTATCAAAGGATTAAACTCTGAAGTTACATCCATACCTATATTATTATCCTTATAAATAGCCAGCACCTGATTATTTCTCCCGAATCTCATTCCCATCAAACGATTTTCCCAGAGATACTTATCTCCATACCCCTGTCCTATTTCGAGTAGCCCCCCAAAAACATCTTTGGCATTATCTTTCAACACGATATTCAAAGCAGCTTGCTCGCTAAAAGAAACCCCTCTCAAAGAGGTTATAGGCTGGTGATTTTGTAATATTTGTACAGAACGTACCTTATCTGCAGATATATTTTTGTTGGCAATACCATATTGTGCCCCCATCAAATCCAATCCTTCTATATAAAACTTATTAATCGCCTTGCCCTGATACTCTATCTGTCCATTAGATTTTACCTCCAATCCAGGCATCTTCGCTATCACATCAGCTATACTCCTATCCTGCCCTTGCTTAAAAGCTGCAACAGAATAGGATAGTGTGTCCCCCAAAGCTACAATCTTCGAAGCCCTAACTTTTACCTCTTTCAATTGAAATTCACTTCCCGTCAGTCTGATAGTCATATTATTTCTTACATTTTTCATAGGAAACACCATACTCTGGTAGCCCATAAGAGTAACCTTCATCTCTACAGGAGTCGTATTGGCAGGCAAAACGAGCTGATACCTACCATCGGATGCTGTTATTGAGAAACAGACTATATGCTTGGCACTATCAACGAGTATTATATTTGCCCCCTCTAATCCTTCATTCTCAGAATCAACAACCTTACCGCTTATGTTTTGGGCATAAGCGGTAACAGAAAAAAGAAGAAAAAAGAAGCAGATGCAACTAATCTTCCAGAAATAAAGCCGTCTTTGGTCTATATACAAGAGGTTTGCCATTTGCATCATATCCTTGAAGAGTTTGTCCCGTCATTCGTCTCACAAAACCATCGGGATTCTTACACATTTCTATTTTCAATTTTCTCAATTCAGCAGAAGTACATTTCTTCGTTTTTCGCAAGCTTGGAGCTTTAAAAACACGATTTCCTTTTCTTACTTCTATTGCATCAAAAATAAAGATTCCCCTATCGTCTTTAGCATACATAATTACTCCTGGCAGTCCAAACAACTTCCAAGGTCCTACCGAATAAGGAATATCCGTAGTATAGTAAACCTCCCATTTATGTCCCCGAAATATGCAGGATGCCGCATGACACTGATGTTCTGCTATTACAGAATCTCTATTTTCCAACTTCCAGGCAATAGGCTCAATCGACTCTGTATAATAATAAGGATACAATGCTCTATCAATAACCATCCGCTCGCCCTTACGAGGATAATTTTCTAAAACTGAATAGAATTGGCGAGGACGAGGATATACTGCAATTGCCTGCTGAACCTCTTCAAACTGTCCTCCAGCGCTTAAAATGGAATCCGTCATATTCTCTCTTTTTCGTTGCCAACGACCATAGAAATCAGTATGCCCTAACATTACATCCAAGACCTTTTCCTCTGTGGCGATTCTAACATCCTCTTCTTTATTTTTAAAAGAAGCAATGTAGTGAATGCTAAAGAGCACTGAATCTGAACTGTTTTGTGAGAATGCATAAACCTTAACCCAACAAAACATCAAAACTAAAAACAATGTCCTCATATAATAATATAATTGTGAGAGAGGGAAATACCCTTTATATTTCCCTCTGTTAAGTTATTTGCAATCCTCTGCTGTGAAATAATCAAGGAAGAAGCAAGCATCCTCTGCTGATGAATTATCAGGAATACGATGCTTTGTTCCACAATCTGTTACTATATACTGGCGCATAGCTGATGCGCTTATAGAAAATGCCATCAGAGCAAAAACTGACAAAATAATCTTCTTCATATTCTTCAATTTAATAATTAGCCATTCTTGTGTTAGAAATAATACCAAAACTACAATAATATTGTACCTTGATACATTTCATTTTTTCCTAATATTGTCAAACTATACTCCCCACTCAACTCTTGAGGAATCTCGAATGTCACACCATATATATAATAGGTATAGACTTCTCCATCCTCACTTTCTAATGTAAGCGTATAGCCTATCACTTTACTTGGCAGAGTCAATGTGTGATCAACCAAATCAACAATCAAAGGGCTCTTGATAGATCTGCCCCAAGTCGGTGATGATTGATTATGACTTGTCCAAACACCTGCTAGAGCATAAGGCTCTGCTCTTGTATGAATGGGACTGTAAAACAATGCCCATCCAAGAACTAATAATGTTATTAAATGTTTCATATGTTTTAATCGCTTGCAAAAATATAAAATTGCTGCGAAACACACAAACAAAACATTCTATAAGAATTTACTAAAAATTTAGTAAAACCAATAACATCCTCATTTTCCAGCACTTAGCAAAATCAGACACTATGATATATGACGAACAAATTCATCAAAATCCTTAGGCGTGCCTACCTTATGACACAATTTCTCCAACATTCTTTTACGTGCGGCACAGACCGCAGACGATGATAATTTCACAAGACCGGCAATAAACGAAGTAGAAAAACCCATTTTTACCAACAGACAAATGTGATATTCCTTTTCATTCAATTGTTCTTTCAGAATAGGAACAAAAGATGGAATCAGCTGCTCTACCGTTGTTTCCAACGCTATCCAATCTTCCTGAACCATATTCTCCTTTGGGTGCATTTCTATATAATGGAGTTTCTTGCATATCGAAGAATTTCTCAAAATAACATCTGCATCCGACAAAAGAGGATTAGAAAACTTAGCCCTAATATCCTTTACTTCTTCCTTTAATTTACCTATCGCTTCCTCCTTTTCACGAATCATCAAAGACATTTTATTATCCTGTTCTTCCTGAAGCTGCAACAACTCCGCCTGAAGTTTTTTAAGCTTAAGCAAACTATCTTCATACAGGAGCTGGGTAGCCGCAATTCTCTTCTTCTTCAGAACCATTTTCTTTCTATAGATGAAAGCAGCAAACATCCCCAATACCATACTGCCTATAATCAAGATATATATAATATGATCTCGCTGCGCAGCTTTTTTCTCTGCCAGAATAGCTTTTCGCTGATTCCTATTATAATTATACAGGGCATGTACCTGCTGTAACTGGCTATGCTTCATCTCCACGAAAATAGAATCCTGATAATCCAAGCTCTTTAGAGCAAACTCTGCAGTCAAAGCAGGACGATTGACTTTGGAATAGTATTGAGCCAATGCCCTTGCAGTTACAGCCTGATTGCCATTCGACTTGCAAAGCTTCAGGCTCTGATTAAGATAATAATAAGCAGAATCCAGTTGAGAAAAACACAGATAATATGCTCCCCTTTCATAATAAATACCTCAGTTCGGGATAACGAGCTCTATCTAAAGGCTTTATAATGTTTTTATATA
>USJX01000044.1 GCA_900555035.1 uncultured Prevotella sp. | reverse complement strand
GTTTGGCAGACGTTGCTCCTTCTATCCTCCACATCATGGGCTTGGAGCAGCCAGCTGATATGACTGGTGAGAACTTGATTATTGACTAATAATAATTTCGGAAGTCAAGGCTTTTTGGAGCCTTGACTTCTTTAACTTAAAATATTATGGACGTAAAGATAGAAGAAAGTTGGAGACAGCATATAGGTGACGAGTTCAGCAAGCAGTATTTTGTTGACCTCACAAACTTCGTAAAAGAGGAATACCTGCGTACCCCCTGTTATCCTCCGGGCCGTTTGATTTTCAATGCCTTCAATCTCTGTCCTTTTGATGATGTAAAGGTAGTGATTATCGGACAAGATCCTTACCATGAGCCGGGTCAGGCGATGGGATTGAGTTTCTCTGTGCCAGATGGAATCACTTTTCCACCATCATTGATTAATATATTCAAGGAGATTCAGATGGATCTCGGCACTCCGATGCCAGCCACGGGCGATTTGACCCGCTGGGCAAAGCAGGGAGTCTTGTTGCTCAACGCCACCCTTACCGTTCGTGCCCATCAGGCAGCGAGCCATCAGCGCAAAGGCTGGGAGGAGTTTACCGATGCCGCTATCAAGGCGCTCAGCAAGGACAAGGAACACCTGGTGTTTATCCTCTGGGGCGGTTATGCCCGAAGCAAGGCAAAGCTCATTGACACGAGCAAGCACCTGATATTGGAAAGTGTGCATCCTTCGCCATTATCTGCCAACCGTGGCGGATGGTTTGGCAATCATCATTTCTCCCGCTGCAATGCGTATCTGCAGCAGAATGGAATTGTGCCTATCCAATGGTAGGCATACCTATTTAATATATAGCTATCCTCTCATGGGTAGCTATCATTATTTAATTCAAAGACATTTATTCATCTCAAGAAACATTATGAAGAAAGACGAACTGCGTATTCTGCAGGTGGGCAACGTATTGGTTTCACCTGATATCATCACCGAAAAATTCTGTTGCGACCTTGATGCCTGCAAGGGCGAGTGCTGCATCGAAGGCGATGCGGGAGCTCCTGTTACCCTGGATGAGATTATGGAGATAGAGGATGCGCTCGATGTGGTTTGGGATGATCTCTCGGCTTCTGCTCAGGCTATCATTGACAAGCAGGGCGTGGCTTATACCGATATTGAAGGCGATCTGGTAACGAGCATCGTAAACGGTAAGGACTGCGTGTTTACCTGCTACCAGGACTTGAAGGACCTGGGCGATGGACATACGATTCCGAATTGCTGTCTTTGTGCCTTGGAGCGTGCTTATCGCGAAGGCAAGTCGAAGTTTAAGAAGCCTATCTCCTGTGCCTTGTATCCTATCCGTGCCAAGGATTTCGGCAACGAGGTGTATGGCATCAACTATAACAAGTGGCGCATCTGCAAGGATGCCATCAAGAAGGGTGAGGAGTTGAATCTTCCGGTTTATAAGTTCCTGGAAGGTCCGCTGATTGAGAAGTTCGGTAAGGAATGGTATGATGAGCTTTGCGAAGTGGCAGAACAGCTGCTTGCCGATTTGGAAGATTAATAAAAAAAGAGATTTCGAAAAGCTCTTGGGCTTATTCCGAAATCTCTAATCCTTCGATATGAACAATATCGCTTATTTTGAATCTTCCGTTCCAGTTGAGCGTGTAGATTCTCTGATTCTGAAACTTGAAGCGGAAGAAGGCTTGTTCATCCAATTCTCCGTTGCAGGTGTATTGGTAGCCATTGATGTGCAACTTGGTACCCCGGTGGGCATCTCGTAGGGTAAGGCGGATAGTTCCGTGGAAGGGACGTCCGAAATCGATGTTGTAATTACCCAAGGAATCGGTGAACGTGCATACAGGTTCCAATATATTATATAAGGTATTCTCTGCCTTGATAACCTTGTTGTCTTTATACTCCTTGTAATTTTTGCTTTCATCCAGTTCCATGTTGCCGGTGGGGTGAACCCAGCCGTAAGGTCTGTATTCCTCTGATTTCCATGCCAGCATGTTGTGTCTGCCATCAAAGCGTTCGATGATTCCATGGCTGCAATCTCTCAATTGTCGGCAGAACCATTTTTCATCTGCCTTATGATAGAAAGAGGTGGTGTCCCGATTCCATCCGTAAAACTCCAATGAAAGCTGTTTACCGTAGCTGGGTTTGCCTTCTGGCGAATACCACACGGCAATTACGTTCTCTCCATTTCGCAGATATTTCGTGATGTCGAAGGTACGGTTGAGCAGGGCATCGCCTTTGATACCATCAAACTTCAGGCTTCGGGTCACGTTCCTCTCGTTCACATAGAGGCGGTAGCTGCCTGTGCTGGCAATGCTGAGTGATGCCTGCAAGGGGCGCCCCTCCATGAGATAACTCTGTCGGAAAAGTACTTCGGCAGAGTCGCTGG
Source organism: uncultured Prevotella sp. (assembly GCA_900555035.1). Taxonomy (GTDB): domain Bacteria; phylum Bacteroidota; class Bacteroidia; order Bacteroidales; family Bacteroidaceae; genus Prevotella. The sequence continues at coordinate 22,071 of USJX01000044.1, read as the reverse complement.
GAAGGGGATACGAAATCCAATGGGTACCGAAATCCTGTGCAGAGGAACTCAGTACCCAGAGTATTGAAAAGATGAGAGTTGCTAAATATCTCATTGCTTTATATTTTTCTTTTACTCTAATTTTAAAAACCGTTATGATTCTTGTTATTTGATAATCTTTGTTTCTCCAGCCTTGAAGGAGAGTACTTTCTGCTTACCGTTGTAGTTGACGGTCAGATTTCCCTCGTTCTTGCTGCTGATGCTGGCGCGGGTCAACTTGCCATTATTCCAGGCAAACGAAACGCCATAGTTACCACGGGCCTTCAGACCTTTCATCTCGCCTGTCTTCCATTCCTGCGGAAGGGCAGGGAGCAAGTTCATCGTCTCTCCATCGCATTGCATCAGCATCTCGCATATACCTGCTGTGCCTCCGAAGTTGCCATCAATCTGGAAAGGTGGATGGGCATCAAAAAGGTTAGGGTAGGTGCCACCACTGCGGTGCTTGCTATCCTTGTAAGCCTCAGGACTCACGTAGGTGAGCAGCTTGCGGTATATCTGGTAGGCTTTGTCGGCACGGTGCAGTCGGGCCCAGAGTCCCTGTAGGTTGGCTGGCACGCCCTTGGTTCTACTGCTGCTGATGAGCAGGTATCTGCCATACTGGAAATAGAGCTGTTCCAGGTAAGGGTTGCTCTCGTGGTTGTCGCTGTAGGCGAGCAACTGCCTGTCGGTAGGGCGGGTGGCATCAAACTTGGCTCCTTTCAGGCTCAAGCTTACTCTATCAAAGAGCTTCTTGTAGTCAGCGATGTGGCGCTGCTTGAATTCATCGTATGTGAAGTTGGCAAGATGCCAGGCATCATCGGCTACGTTCTCTATGTATGGAGCACCTTCCTTCACAGGATGCTTGTCGAAGCCGTTGTAACTCGTTTCGTTGATGAGATAGATGATAGCCTCGCTCACATCCTTCAGATGGAGAATCGAATCACTTGCCCACAACTTTCCATCTGTGTTCTTCACCTGAAGCATGGCACAGTAATGCGTACTGTTGGCTTCATCGCCGAGAACGTGTCCCGTCATGGTGAGCTGTCCCCTGGATGCTTTCACCTGATGGGGGATGAGGGAGGTGAGGGAGATGTCGCAGTTGATGGCTCTCTTTTGGGAAGCACTCAGCTTGATGGCAATCATCTTGTCGGGATGAGAAGCAAAATACTCTTTGCTGTATTGGATGCCGTTGCGTTTGTAGTGAACAGTAGCCAGGGAGTTGTCGAGGCTTAATTCCCGGTAGTAATCCGTGAACTTGCCTTGGTTGCAATCCTTGATGCTGATCATGCCTAGCGGCTGATAGAACTCCGAGTTGTGCCCTTGTACATAGTGCTGCAGGGAATCGGCAGTCTTGTAATCTTCTTTAAACAAGGCTTCTCTGATTTTGGGAATCCACTTGTAGGCCTCGCCACCTTCGTTGGGATCTACAGGAACACCCGTCCAAAGGGTGATGTCATTGAGCTGGATAGAGTCATTGTTGGCTCCGCCGTAAACCAGCGCACCCAGTTTGCCATTGCCTATTGGCAGTGACTCTTCGAAGGCGTATGCAGGCTTGTTGTACCACAGTTTGTTGGGCTGTGGCCCTTTGCTTACTGTTGCTGCCTGGCTGTTCAAAAAGCCAGAGGCTGCCAGCACAAATGTAAAAAACAGATGTTTCATAAATCCTGTTTTGTTAGTTGTTAAAATATGATGCTTGGAAGTGATGCCCATAGGATGAGCCTACCTAAAAAAGGGGGAAGACTCTTGCTGAGTCTGCCCCCAATATGTTCGTGTTGACTTTAAGCGTCGATATTGGCATAAGTAGCGTTCTGCTCGATGAACTCGCGGCGTGGCTCAACATCGTCTCCCATCAGCATAGAGAAAATCTCATCTGCCTGGGCAGCATTCTCGATGGTCACCTGCTTGAGCAAGCGTGTAGAAGGGTCCATGGTGGTCTCCCAAAGCTGCTCAGGGTTCATCTCACCCAAACCTTTGTATCGCTGGGTATGGATGTTCTTGTCCTCTGTGCCGTCGCCATACTTGTCGATGAATGCCTGGCGCTGCTGCTCGGTATAGCAGTATTCGCTCACCTTGTTGCGGTAAGTACACTTGTAGAGTGGTGGGGTTGCGATATACAAGTGCCCCTCTTCGATAACCTTTGGCATGAAGCGGTAGAAGAGTGTCATGATCAGGGTGTCGATGTGAGAACCATCGACGTCGGCATCGGTCATGATGATAATCTTGTCGTAGCGCAACTTGTCTGTGTTTGCCTCCTTGCTGTCTTCGCCATCCACACCGAAGCGGACGCCGATACTCTGGATGATATTCATCACAGACTCAGCCTCGAATACTTTATGCCATTGAACCTTCTCTACGTTCAGAATCTTACCACGCAATGGGAGGATAGCCTGGCGGAAACGGTCGCGGCCCTGCTTGGCTGAACCACCAGCGGAATCACCCTCGACGAGGAAAATTTCGCATTCCTTAGGATCCTTCATAGAGCAGTCGGCGAGCTTACCAGGCAGACCTCCACCAGTCATGAAGTTCTTGCGCTGTACGCTCTCGCGTGCCTTGCGGGCTGCGATACGTGCTGTTGCAGCCAATACCACCTTTTCGCAGATGCGCTTAGCCTCGTCTGGATGCTCCTCCAGGTAATCAGACAAAGCCTCGTTTACAGCCTGCTGAACGGCACCCTGCACCTCGCTGTTACCGAGTTTGGTCTTGGTCTGTCCCTCAAACTGAGGCTCTGCTACCTTGATAGAGATAACGGCTGTAAGACCCTCGCGGAAGTCTTCTGGTGCAATCTCTACCTTTGCCTTCTCTATCTGCTTAGAGATAGTTGGGTCGGCTTCTGCGTAAGCCTTCAGGGTACGGGTCAACGCCATGCGGAAACCAGTCAGGTGGGTACCACCCTCGATGGTGTTGATATTGTTCACGTATGAGTGGATATTCTCTGAATAGTCTGTGTTGTACATCACAGCGATTTCGATAGGAATACCCTGCTTTTCTGTCTTCAGATAGATGACGTCATCGAAGAGGTGAGTGCGATGGCGATCTACGTAGCGGACGAATTCCTTCAAGCCGTCCTTGGCGTGGAATACCTGCTCTTTGGTCTTGCCTTCCTCGTCTGGGCGCAGATCTCTCAAGGTAATCTTGATGCCTGCATTGAGGAATGCCAACTCGCGCATACGGTTGGCGATGATGTCCCACTTATAGACAGTGTGGGTGAAGATAGTTGGGTCTGGCCAGAACTGCTGGCGTGTACCGCGCTTGTTGGTCTCGCCTACCACCTTGACCGGATAGAGAGGCTTACCCTTCTCATATTCCTGCTGGTAGATTTTGCCGCCACGGAACACCTGTGACAACATGTGGGTAGAAAGTGCATTCACACAACTTACACCCACACCATGTAAACCGCCAGATACCTTGTAGGAACCCTTGTCGAACTTACCACCTGCGTGAAGCACGGTCATAACGACTTCGAGGGCTGATTTATGTAGTTTCTCGTGCATATCTACAGGGATACCACGACCATTGTCTTCTACGGTGATAGAGTTGTCTTCATTGATGGTCACCTCAATGTCGGTACAGTAGCCCGCCATCGCCTCGTCGATAGAGTTATCAACGGTCTCGTTTACCAGGTGGTGAAGACCCTTTTCGGAGATGTCACCAATATACATCGCCGGACGTTTGCGAACAGCCTCCAAGCCTTCCAGAACCTGGATGTTACTCGCAGAGTAATTATTTGCGTTGTTTTGATTTTCTGCCATTTTTAGAATTGTCTTATTTCCGTGCAAAGATACTAAAAAAAGCTGAGATTCAGAAGGTTTTCTTTGTGAAAAATAGCGAAAAAGTAGATAAAATTTGCAGTTTCTTTTGAAGAGTAAGAAATAGGGGAGAAAAGTGGGGAAAACGGGGTGTTTACGATAACAAAATGGGTCCCGAGAATGGCGTTGTGGCAGTGGTGCCAATGTAAGGAATCCCTAGGTGTAACACGGATTGGGTTGGTGTGTATAATTGGGTTGGTGTGTGTAAGAAGAATAAGGCTGCAATCCTAGTGAAAGGAATGCAGCCTCATTTATGTCTTTTGCTTTGACTTATCAGTTAGGCCAACTTCGCAATGTGCTGTGTAAGACCAGACTTCAAGTTAGCAGCCTTGTTCTCGTGAATAACGTTGATCTTAGCCAACTTGTCTAAAAGCTTCTGAACTGTAGGATAGAGCTTTGCAGCCTCTTCCTTGTCAGACATGTTGCGCAACTTGCGAACAGCATTGCGCATGGTCTTTGCATAATACTTGTTGTGCAAAGCCTTCTTCTTGTCCTGACGGATTCTCTTGATTGATGATTTGTGATTTGCCATCTTTTATGTTATTTTTTTTATTTCTTGTAATATTTGTAGTCCCTAGCAGAGTCGAACTGCTCTTTAGAGAATGAAAATCTCTCGTCCTAACCGATAGACGAAGGGACCATTGCTTATTTGCGGGTGCAAAGTTACTACTTTTTTTTGATTCCCGCAAATTTTTCCGGGAAAATTTTCGCTAAATGCTTGTTTTTTTGTAATTTTGCCCTGTTTTTTAATAATTATAGACAAAATGGAAGTAAAAACTAGAGCCATCGTGCTACAAACGATTAAATATGGTGATGCGCAACTTATCGTGGATTTCTTCACGGAAAAGGTGGGCAGACTTTCTTTTATGGTTAAAATTCCCAAATCTTCTAAGTCGAAGATGAAGCGACAGCTGTTTCAGCCTTTGATGATGCTCGACCTGGAGTTCGACCATCGGCCGAAAGCGGGGCTGCAGCGACTCAAGGATGTTGCCATCTCTACACCCTTTGTTGATATTCCCTTCTCGCCTTTTAAGTTGGCAATGTTGATGTTCCTGGCCGAACTACTGGGGCAGGCTACCAGAAATGAGCAGGCGAATGTACCTCTGTTCTCGTTTATTGAGGAAAGTGTGCGGTGGCTTGACCAGGCCAAGGAAGGCTTTGCCAACTTCCATATCGTCTTTATGGTTCGCCTTACCTTCTTCCTGGGCTTCTCGCCGAACCTGGAAAGTGGAGTCAATGGCGATTACTTTGACTTGGTGGAGGGGCGTTTCGTTTCCTATGTGCCTACGCATACACATTATTTAAATAAGGAGGATTCCCTGCGCATGGTAAGCTTGTTCAGGTTGAGCTATGAAACAATGCACCTCTATACAATGTCCCGATTAGATCGGAACCGTTGCATAGAGGTGATATTGCAATATTATAAGATTCATGTTCCGGGTTTCCCCGAACTGAAAAGCTTTTCTGTTCTGAAGGAACTCTTTGCCTAGCTTTTTTCCTTTTTCCTCTCTCTCCTTGCCTTGTAGCGGGGGATGAGGACAGGCATCATGCGATGGTTAGGCAAAGCTGATGGAGCAGTTAGGCGAAGCTGATAACTCCCTGAATGGAGTCGTTATCGTCTTTTTTCTTAGTCTCTTCCACCTCCACATTGCCTGAAGCCAGGTTGCGGATGTCTTCCAGAGTCTGGCGTGTGCGCTTGAAGGTAGGAGTGTTCTCTACCTGCAAGATGACATCCTCGTTGTCCAAGTCCTCAGGACGGAACAGGAAGATGTGTGGATGACGTTTATACTGGGTTGAGTTGCCGTCGGAGCCATAGTAACGCTCTCTTCGGTTCTGGCGCTCGGCTCTCGTCTCTTCCTCTTCAGCCATACGGCGAGCTTCCTCCTCGGTATGCTTCTTGATGTGGCGGTTCATGCCTTCCACGTCTTCGAGTCCGAAACCGGTAGCCAATACGGTTACCTTTACTCGGCTGCCCAACTCTGGGTCGATGGCGAGTCCCCACTTCAACTCGAAGTCTTCGCCGAATTTCTCCATGAAGTCGTTCACATCATTCATCTCGTCCATAGTCAGACCTGGGTTGTCCTTCTTCTCGCTGGCGAATGCGATGCTCAACAGAATCTTCTTAGAGTTGAATACATCGTTGTCGTTGAGTAATGGTGAGTTCAGGGCATCTTCGATAGCTTTCTTCACACGGCCCTCGCCCTCACCGTAACCTGTACTCATGATAGCAACGCCACCATCCTTCAATACGGTTTTCACATCGTTGAAGTCGAGGTTGATGAGTCCGTGAACAGTGATGATTTCTGCGATACTCTTGGCTGCAACGCTCAGGGTGTCATCAGCCTTGCCGAATGCATCAAGCACGGCAAGGTCTGGATAAATCTGGCGGAGTCGCTCGTTGTTGATAACCAGCAGGGCATCAACATGCTTTGACATCTCCTCTACACCATCCAGCGCCTGGTCTATCTTCTTAGGACCTTCGAATCGGAAAGGAATGGTAACGATACCTACGGTCAGGATGCCCAGTTCCTTGCTCACGCGGGCAATGACAGGAGCGGCACCGGTTCCGGTACCACCACCCATGCCGGCTGTGATGAATGCCATCTTGGTACCATCGTTAAGCATGTGCTTGATTTCTTCCAGGGTTTCCTCGGCTGCCTGGCGTGCCTTGGCAGGCTTGTTGCCGGCTCCCAGACCTTCCTTACCTAACTGCAGGTGAACAGGCACAGGAGAATCGTTGAGCGCCTGGTTATCTGTGTTGCACAATACGAAGCTTACGTCGTGGATGCCTTCACGATACATGTGGTTTACGGCGTTACCGCCACCACCACCCACACCAATCACCTTGATGATGCTGTTTTCTTTCTCTGGCTCTCCAAAGTCCAGAATATGTGGAGTATTTCCGTTATCTAGCATAATAGTATAATTCTAAAATGTTATTCTTTCTTGTTCTTCCTCAGGCTTATTCTTCCTCAGAGATAGTATCCTTGACGAATTTCTTGAATCCTCTCATGAATCTGTGGACGAGGCTGTTCTCTTTTCTGCGTTTGGCTTCTTCCTCTGCCTCAATCTCTGCCAGGCGTCTTGCCTCTTCTTCCTCCTGTTCTTTCTTGCGGCGAGCCTCTTCCTCTGCCTTCTTCTTGATTTCCTCAGTCAGTACTACACCCGAACCTGCAGTATCGTTAGGGTTGCGGGTTGTTCTGTGGGTATCGGTGGTAGAGGTATGGTTGTCGATGTTGTCAAAGAGATCCTGTCCGAACTCGTTGCCGGCGCAGTTCATGTCGCCCTTGGCCAGGAGTCCCAGGATGGTATTCATCATACCACTGCGGTTGTTGATTTTCGGATCCTTTGAGTTTACGGTCATGGTAACGAACTTTGCAATACGCACCTTGTCGATGTGTGTATGGTTCTTGAAAACCTTATCAATCTCAGGCATGTTGCTTCCGCCGCCTGTCAGGATGATGCCGCCCATCAGCTTGTCAGAGAATTCCGCAGGAACCTGGAACCAGGCATTCTCTACGATTTCCTCAACACGAGCCTCTACTATCTCGATGAACTTCTTGCTCTCTACGCTTCTGTCCTTATCTACAGGATAGAGTAGTGTCTGGTCCATGTTGGCAATGTCGGTATAAGCCTTGGCAAATTTCAGCTTCATTCTCTCTGCGTCAGCTTCTTCAAGCTGCAGGCATGTCAAGTCCTTGGTGATGTTGTTGCCACCCAGCGGAATGACAGAGAGATGACGCAATATACCTTTATAATATACTGATACGGTAGTTGTATCAGCGCCCAGATCTACGAGCATACATCCGGCACGCTTCTCAGAGTCGGTAAGAACACTGTCTGCCATAGCCAAAGGAGCCAAGTACATCTCTGCGATAGAGATATTGGCGTTTTCGAAGCAAGTGTTGATGTTGTTGTAGAAGTTCTTGCGCCAGAGTATATTCAGGAAGATACCCTCCAGGTGGTTGCACTGTATGCCTACAGGGTCAATCTGATACTGGTTGTCTATCTTGTATTCCTGAGTTGCTGCATCCAGAATCTCCTGATCCGGATATGTCATGTTTCTGTTGATGTCCATGAGCTCGTTAACCATATCTTGCGAAATGATGGAAGCTCCTGGCAGATCCTTTACGATTACATTCTTGAGACTTCTGATGGATCTGCCTCCCACACCCACATACACCTGGGTGATGTCTTGCTGGAGAATGTTCTTCAACTTCTTGATGATGTTGATGAGGCACTGCCCCGTCTTTTCGATGTTATAGATAACACCCTTTCTGATGCAAGAAGATGAATTCTCCTGAACGACAGTAAGTACAGTGATGCTGCCGTCCAAATTCTTCTTACCTGCTATACCTGTCATCTTAGATGAGCCAAGCTCAATAGCTACAATAAATTCCTTTGGCATAGTCCTATATATTATCTTTTTCTTTTTCTATTTAACCTTAAATTAGCTGTTGTGATGCTTTTTGCAAATAATCTGGTTGTCAAACTCAATGTTGATGTATGAGTATTTGTTCCAACCAGCCTGAGATAGGCCATATTTGTAGAATTTCTCCAGTCGGTCCATCTTTTTGTTGATGAACGCTTCTACGTCCTTTTCTCTTTTGCTGATGATATTGCTCTCTGGCAGGTTACCTATATATATAATGTGGTTTCCTACGCGAGGTACAAGTTCAATGCCCCTGTTGGGCAGTACGTTGATCTGCTCAATCTGATTTCTCCAAAGATTGTTCGTCATCAGAGTCTTGCTCACCAGTGAGATATACTTCTGGGCATACCATTTGTTGATGTTGCCCGTGGCGATGATGATATCGCTTGTATAGTTGGTATTCGGCATGATCTGATAATGATCATCTACATAATAGTCCTCGTTGTTAATGCTCTTGATTCTGACAATTGGCATGCGCTGGGTAAGATAGATATCTACCAGGCCTTCCTGGGTCTTGTAGCATTCTGCGGTCTTCACGAAGGGACTGGTCTTCAGGGCTTCCTCTATCTGTCGGGAGTTCACCTCGCTCAGGGGCTTCTCCAGCGGATAGAGTCTCTTCATCTCCAGTCTCTTCTTGATTTCCTTTGCATTCAGAAAACCGTTGGTCATCTCATCCTGTATGTTGATGTTCACCTTGGTACACACCAGGTTCTTTTCATCAGGTTTGTTGAACTTGGTGAAAGCGAAGCCCAGGTAGGTGGCCAGTGCCACGTCTAGGGTGATGATGATGGTTTTCTGCCAATTGATATGCATTTACTTCTTTTCTAAAATTTCTGTTATTTGAGGAACATAGTTGTCCAGGTCGCCAGCTCCCAGAACGACAAGTACGTCGAAGTCTCGGCTCTTCACCAAGTCGAGTACGTCTTCCTTGTGTATCATGCTCTTCTCTACGCCTGGCTTCAGGTTGTCGTAGATGAGCTTGGAGGTTACACCAGGGATAGGCTGCTCGCGCGCTGGATAGATATCGCAGAGGATGACTTCGTCGAGAAGACTCAGGCTGTTGGCAAAGTCCTTGTAGAAGTCACGGGTGCGGGTGTAGAGATGTGGCTGGAAGATAGCGGTAATCTTGCGGTCTTTGTACAGCTCACGGATGCTCTTCGCACTCTGGTAAATCTCTTTTGGGTGATGAGCGTAGTCGGAAAGGAATACGAGCTTGTCGTTCTTGATCTTGAAGTCGAAGCGGCGGTCCACGCCTCCGTATGTCTTCATTCCGTTGCGCAGCTCATCGGCTGTACAGCCATTCAGCTGGGCCATTGCCATTGCTGCCACACCGTTGGTGATGTTGATAGGCACTGGCTGGCCGAGTTCCACGCCTGTTACGTTCTCGATAGGAGAGATGAAGTCGAATGTGATTCCGCCATTCTCTATCTTGATGTTCTCAGCATGGAAGTCGCCTTCGTCCTGGCTGTATTCGTATATCTTGACACCGTCCTGCACGTGCTGCTTCATCTCCAGGTCTTTGTGGATGATGAGGGCACCGCCCGGCTGAATCAATTCTGTGTAGTGGCGGAAGCTTTCCAGATATGCTTCCTTGGTGCCGTAGATGTCGAGGTGGTCTGGGTCGGTAGATGTGATGACGCTCATCCATGGTCGCAACCAGTGGAAGCTGCGGTCGAACTCATCAGCCTCGATTACTACGTAGTCGCTCTTGTCGGAGAGGATGTAGTTGGTGCCGTAGTTCTTGGAGATACCTCCCAGGAAGGCATTGCAATCTACATGGCTCTGGTGCATGATATGGGCGCACATGGTAGATGTTGAAGTCTTGCCGTGTGTGCCTGCCACGCACAGTCCCTTGTGTGTACGGGTCAGGGTTCCCAGTACCTGAGCACGCTTCTCGATGGTGAAGCCGTTTTCACGGAAGAAAACCAGCTCCTTGTGCTCGGCAGGGATGGCTGGTGTGTAAATCACCAGTGTGCTCTTGGCATCCTTGCAGGCCTCAGGGATGAGATCTGCATTCTCCTCGTAGTGGATGAGCATGCCCTCTTTCTCCAAGTCATGGGTGAGTTTGGATGGGGTCTTGTCATATCCGGCTACAACCAACTTCTTGTTGAGGAAGTATCTTGCAATGGCACTCATGCCGATGCCGCCAGCTCCTACAAAATAAACTGCTTTGATATCTTTGATTTCCATTACTTTGTTGCTAATTTGATGACTTCGTCGGCAATGACGTCGGCAGAGTTCTTTAAACCTAATTTCTTGATGTTCTCACAGAGTGAGGCGAGCTTCGCTTCGTCCTTCACTGTATCTACTGCCTTTTTCAGCAATACCTCTGGTGCCTCGGCATCCTTCACGTAGATGGCTGCGTCTTTGTTCACCAGCGCCATGGCGTTCTTGGTCTGGTGGTCTTCTGCCACGTTAGGGCTAGGAACCAGAATCACTGGCTTGCCGATGAGGCAGAACTCGCTGATGCTGCTGGCACCGGCACGGCTGATAACCAGGTCGGCTGCCTTGTAGGCTGCACCCATGTCGCCGATGAAGTCGGTAACCTTGAGCATAGGCAATTCCTTGCCTATCATCTGCTCCATGATGGCAGCGTTGTAGTACTTACCTGTTTGCCAGATAAACTGCACACCGCTTTCCTTTACCAGGTCGAGGTGCTGCAACACACTCTCGTTGATGGTTCTTGCACCTAGGCTGCCGCCCACGAGCAAGATGGTCTTTTTCTCAGGGTCGAGTCCAAACTGCTTTCTGGCCTCTTCCTTGGTGATGGTAGTCTCCAGCACATTCTGTCGCACTGGGTTACCCGTCATGATAATCTTGTCGGCTGGGAAGAAACGTTCCATTCCTTCGTAAGCCACGCATATCTTTTCAGCCTTCTTTGCCAGGAGCTTGTTGGTCACACCTGCGTATGAGTTCTGTTCCTGTATGAGGCAAGGAATACCTTTGCTGGCGCAAACGTTGAGTGTAGGTCCGCTGGCATATCCGCCCACACCTACAGCCGCCATTGGCTTGAAATTTTTGATGATGCTCTTGGCCATGTGCTGGCTCTTCCAGATTTTGAAGAGCACGGCGATGTTCTTGAGCAAGTGCTTTCTGTCGAAACCGCAGATTGGCAATCCTTTGATTTCATAACCAGCTGCAGGAACACGCTGCATTTCCATTCTGCCGAGTGCTCCTACAAACAAAATCTTGGCATCAGGGCGCTTGGCCTTGATGGCGTTTGCGATGGATACGGCAGGGAAAATATGACCGCCTGTGCCGCCTCCACTTATGATGATTCTTAATTCGTTGTCCATGTCCATTCTTGTTTCTGACCCATAGGGTCAATAAATTCCACGCAAAGGTAAGCAAAAAAATCCATTTAATGGCATTTTTTACCTAATTTTAGATAGTCTTTTGTTATGCAGCAGCAAATTTGTCAATATTTGCTTCATTTTGAGGCAAATCTTTCTTTTTTGCTGTTCTACTGATGCTTAAAATGATTCCCAGATAGAGACAGTTGATGATGGTCGAGGTTCCGCCTCTACTGATGAGCGGAAGCGGCTGACCGGTAACTGGAGCCAGACCCACAGCCACTGCCATATTGAACAGTGCCTGTATCACGAGCATGATGGCAAGACCCATGCAGAGGAATGCCGGGAAGGTGTTCTCGCAGCGGTTGGCTATCTTGCCCGCTCTGAAAAGAAGGATGATGTAGAGCATGGCTACGAACATGGCGCCCCAGATGCCCATCTCCTCGATGATGATGGCATAGATGAAGTCGGAGAATGCCTGCGAAAGGAAGTCACGCTCCACGGAGTTGCCAGGTCCCTTGCCCACGATGTTGGATGAGGCGATGGCGATGTTGGCATGTGCCACCTGCGCATCCTTGTCAAGATCCACGTCTTCAGGTGCCACGGTTTTGGAGTTCAGAAACTTGTCAATACGTGCCTTCCAGGTGTCGGCTCGGTGGAACATCTTCTCTATTGTTCCCGGAGCTTCCTCTTCCTGATCCACGTTTTCCGTCAGGGTGTTTTCTGGTTTCTGGGCTGTTTCGCCCTTGTCCTGTCCCACAATCATCACGGCTGCAAAAATCAGGCAGACGCCTATCAGCACGGTTCCCACGAGCTTGCCTATCTGGCTCATCGGTACTCTTCCGATAATCATCATGCACAGGATGGTGATACACAGCAGCATGGCTGTGGATAGATTCTCCAGACAGATGAGGAAAACAAACAGGCTGCAAGCCGTCAGTACGTATTTAAAGGCTCTCCGGTCGGCACCGTTGGGTGTCTGCATGGCACTCAGAATCTGTGCCACAGCCAGTACCACCGCTCCCTTGGCTATCTCGGATGGCTGAAACTGGATGCCGATGAAGTTGATCCATCGGGATGCACCGTTAGTAGATTGTCCGGCCACCAGCACCCAGACGAGGAGTCCCAGTGAGGGCAGCAAGACGAAAGGAGTTACTATCTTGAAGTACTTGCACTTAACCTTGAGCATACATATCATGGCGAGCAGGCCCAATCCCAGCAAGCCGATGTGTCTGAGTACAGGAGCCATGAAGTTGCCGCTCTTGTACGACAGGGAACTGGAGGCGGAATACACCTCCACAATACTGATCATGCAGAGAAAGAAGAAAACCATCCAGATTACCTTGTCTCCCTTGAATATATTGCCTATGGTCTTATTGTTCATTTCTTTTCTATCTGTTATTGAAAGTGAAGGAGTTAAAGTGGTTGAGTGAACCCTTTAACTCCTTGATTGATTTTATTTTCCGATGGCTGTCTTATTCTCCGATGGCTCTTGCCAGTGCCTTGAACTGCTCGCCACGGTCTTCCATGTTCTTGAACAGGTCGAAGCTGGCGCAGCATGGGCTGAGCAATACGGTGTCGCCTGGTTTTGCCAGCTCCTGGCAGGCTGCCACGCAGTCTTTCATGCTGTGGGTATCGCGCACAGGGATGCCCAGCGCATCGAAGTTGTCGTGCAGCTTCTGGTTGTCGGCGCCCAGATATACGATGCCTGAGCATTTCTCCTTCACCAGGTCCTTGATCTGGTTGTAGTCGTTGCCCTTGTCCTTACCGCCGATGATGAGGATGGTAGGGGTGGTCATGCTCTCCAGCGCATACCAGCAGGCATCCACGTTGGTGGCCTTTGAGTCGTTCACGTAGTAAACGCCCTGGAACTTGCCCACCTTCTCCAGGCGGTGCTCTACGCCTGGGAAATCGCTCAGACCCTTGTGCAGGGTCTCGTGGTCGATGCCTACGATGTTGCAAGCCAGACCGGCTGCCAGACTATTGTAGATATTGTGCTTGCCACGCAGGCTCATGTCTGCCTGTGGCATCTCGAAGGCTGATGGGAAGTTGAGCTTGTACTTGCCGTCTTCTATGTAGCCCACGCATCCTTCCTCGTGGAATTCGGAGAATGGGCAGAGGTGCGACTTGAGGTCATACTTCTCCAGTTCCTTCTTCACGATAGGGTCGTCGTTCCAGAGGATGAAGCTGTCTTCCTCTGTCTGGTTCTGGGTGATGCGCATTTTGGCATCGGTATAGTTCTGCATCTTGAACTCATAGCGGTCCAGATGGTCGGGGGTGATGTTGAGCAGGATAGCCACGTTGGCACGGAACTCATACATGTTGTCGAGCTGGAAACTGCTCAGCTCGATGACGTAGTATTTATGAGGAGTCTCAGCCACCTGCAGCGCCAGACTCTTTCCGATGTTTCCAGCCAGGCCTACATCGTAGCCAGCCGACTTGATGATGTGGTAAATCAGCGAAGTGGTGGTAGTCTTGCCGTTACTGCCCGTGATGCAGATCATCTTGGCGTCGGTATATCTTCCGGCAAACTCAATTTCGCTGATGATAGGAGTGCCCTTTGCCATCAGCTTCTGAACCATCGGTGCCTCCTTAGGGATGCCCGGGCTCTTGATCACTTCGTCGGCGTCTAAGATTTTCTCTTCTGTGTGGTGACCCTCTTCCCATTCAATGTCGTGGTCATCCATCAGCTTCTTGTAGTTATCCTTAATCTTCGACATGTCTGATACAAATACCTCGAATCCCTCCTTCTTGGCCAGCACGGCAGCACCTGCGCCGCTCTCGCCGGCTCCTAAAATTACAATTTTGCTCATTGTCTTATTCTTATCTAAATCAGGCTGATAAAAGCGCCTGTGTATTATCTAATCTTCAATGTAATGATGGTCAGTGCAGCCAGGATGATGGTTACTATCCAGAAGCGGATGGTAATCTTCGACTCGTGGTAGCAGTTGCGAGGCTTCTTCCACAAGTACTTGCAGTCTGGATCCAGCTGGCTGTCCTGTGTGCGGAAGTTGTCGTGGATAGGCGTACGCTTGAAGATGCGCTGCTTGATGCCCTTGCGCTTACCCAGCTTGTAGTAATACACCTGCATCATTACGCTGAGGCTCTCTACGAAGAAGATACCGCAGAGGATAGGCAGCAGCAGCTCCTTGTGGATGATGATGGCACCCACGGCAATGATACCGCCGATGGTCAGCGAACCGGTGTCGCCCATGAACACCTGGGCAGGGTAGGCGTTGTACCAGAGAAAACCGATGAGTGCTCCTATGAAGGCGCAGAAGAATACCACCAGCTCCTCAGAACCAGGGATATACATGATGTTGAGGTAGGCGGCAAACTCGATATGCGACGACACATACGCGAGTATGCCTAGCGCCACACCTATGATGGCGGAGTTGCCGGCACACATGCCGTCCATACCGTCGTTGAGGTTGGCTCCGTTAGATACGGCGGTTACCACAAAGATGGTCATGATTACGAAGAGAATCCAGCCTGCTGCTACCTTGTATTTGCCGCAGAAACTGGTAATGTTGGAGTAGTCAAGGTTGTGTCCCTTGAAGAAAGGAATCGTGGTCTTCAGCGATTTCCTTGCTTCCGTGCGGTGTTTCACCACGGTTTCCTGGCCCTGGCGGTCGATGGCGAGGTTCTCGTTCATCTTCACGTCGGGCGAAGCCCAGAGCACCAGGCCCACGATGAGTCCGATACCCACCTGTCCCACAATCTTGTATTTACCCTTCAGGCCTTCCTTGTCGCGCTTGAAAATCTTGATGAAGTCGTCCATACCGCCCAGAAAGCCGAGCCATACGGTGGTGATAATCATCAGGATGAGATAGATGTTGCGCAGACGTCCCAGCAGAATCACCGGAACGAGGATGGCCAGGATGATGATGACACCTCCCATCGAAGGCACGCCAATCTTCTTTACACCAAACGGGTCGATGCTGGCATCGCGCTGGGTCTCAGTGATTTGCTTGCTTTTGAGATACTTGATGAATTTCTCGCCAAACCACGCTGAGATAACGAGCGATAAAATCAGTGCGAGCAGGGCTCGGAATGAGATGTAGCCCCACATGTGGGAACCTGAGATGCCCCACTGCTCTAAGAATCTAAAGAGATAATATAACATGTTTTTTTCTTTCTTTTATTTTACTTTTGTGGGATGCCGAAGATTTCGCGAATCACTTCCTTATCGTCAAAATGGTGCTTCACGCCCTTGATTTCCTGATAGTTCTCGTGACCCTTTCCGGCTACGAGAATCACATCGCCCTTCTTGGCCATCATGCAGGCTGTGCGGATGGCTTCCTTGCGGTCAACGATGCTGATTACCTTCTTCATCTGCTGGGCATTGAGTCCGGCAAGCATGTCGTTGATGATGTCCTGCGGCTCCTCAAAGCGTGGGTTGTCGCTGGTGATGATTACCTTATCGCTTTGCTTCACAGCCTCCTGGGCCATCAGCGGGCGCTTACCCTTGTCGCGGTTGCCGCCGGCTCCGCATACGGTGATTACTTCGCCGCCCTTGCCGTCGAGCACTTCGTGAATGGCGTTCAATACGTTCTCCAGGGCATCTGGGGTGTGGGCATAGTCAACGATGGCGGTATAACCCTCTGGCGACTGGATAGGCTCCAATCTTCCGCTTACGCTGTGAAGGGTGCTCATCACTACGAGCACATCCTCTGGGTTCTTGCCGAGCATCACGGCTGCGCCATATACGGCGAGCAGGTTGCTCACGTTGAACTTGCCGATAAACTGCACGCCCACTTCTCTGCCGTCAATCTCCAGATACATGCCGCCGAAGTGACACTCCAGGATTCTGGCCTTAAAGTCGGCCATAGAACGGGTAGAGTAGGTCTTCACGGTAGCCTTGGTGTTCTGTACCATAATCATGCCGTTCTTGTCGTCGGCATTGGTGATGGCAAAGGCTGTCTTTGGCAGACCGTCGAAGAATGCCTTCTTGGCATTGCGGTAGTTCTCGAAGGTCTTGTGATAATCCAGATGGTCGCGGGTCAGGTTGGTAAACAATCCGCCGGCAAACTGCAATCCGCCGATACGCTTCTGGGCGATGGCATGCGAAGAGCACTCCATGAAGGCATACTCGCAGCCAGCCTCTACCATCTTGCCCAGCAGCATGTTCAGCTCTATAGGGTCTGGAGTGGTATGGTCGGCAGGAATCGCCTCGTCCTCAATGTAGTTGCACACGGTAGAGAGCAAACCGCACTTGTGGCCGAACTTGCGGAACATATTATATAATAAGGTGGCGATGGTGGTCTTTCCATTGGTACCAGTCACGCCAACCAACTTCAGTTTTCTAGATGGGTCGCCGTAGTAAAGGGTTGCCACCTTGCCTACTGCATCCTCGGTAGATGCTACCTGAATGTAAGTTACGCCCTCAACCTTCTCCTCAGGCAAGTCCTCGCACAATATTGATTTTGCGCCCAGTTCCAATGCCTTTGGAATAAACTTGTGGCCGTCAACCTGTGTGCCCTTCATGGCAACGAACAGATGACCTTCCTTAATCTTTCGGGAGTCGATGTTGATGCCCGACACCTCTACATCCACATCGCCGATAATCTGAATCGGCTCGATGTTTTTGAGTAATTCTTGTAACTTCATGTAATTGTTTTTTATAAATTTACACCTTATTATATATAGAGAGTTGAATTATGTATAAGGAGCTGAACTCAACCCTTAATCTGTCTAGGGTTGAGTTCCACTCTTGTTTAGTTGAGTTCAAGAGAGCATACGGCTCCCTTCTTCACCGGTGTTCCCGGAATCAGACTCTGCTTGATAACCTTTCCTCTGCCCACAATTCGGGTTTTGATGCCTCGGCTCTCCATGTTGAAGATGGCATCTCTTGCGCCCATGCCCATTACGTCGGGCACGGTGCCCTTGCCGTATTGCTTCTCTCTGATGAGTCGGATGCTTCGGCTTCCCATTTGTTCAGCCTTGCCCCAGATAGGGTTACCGTTGGCATAGCTTCCACCCCAGTTGGTGTTGGTCTTGATGCCCAGGTGGGTGAGCACATAGTCGGCGGCAAGCACATTGCCGTTCTTCACGTCTGGCACGAAGATGGATGCAGAATCCTTGGCATCCTTCACGTCGAGTTTCAGGCTCTGTGCCATGATGCCTTCTGCAATGTCGTGGAACACCTTTCCGCTCATGCTGCCTCCAGATGCAGGCAAGCCCGATTTCTGGATGCACACGATGCAGCTGTAGCGCGGATTGTCGGCTGGGAAGTAGCCGGCGAAGCTTACCAGATAGTTGGTTCCGCCGCTCTTGTAGCCGCCGGCACCCTTTGAAACCTGTGCCGTACCCGTCTTTCCAGCCACCTTGAAGTTAGGCGAACCGGCTCTCTTGCCGAGTCCCACGCTCACCACCTGTTCCAGTATGGTTTGCAATTCCTTGATACTCTTTTCCTTGGCTATCTGTGGTCGCATCACCTCTGGCGGAAATTCCATGATGGTTTCTCCGTTCTTCACCACCTTGCTCACAAATCGTGGGCGCATCATCTTGCCGTTGTTGGCTATGGTGTTGTAGAAGGTGAGGGTAGAGATAGGTGGCACCTGGGTTTCATATCCTATACTCATCCATGGCAGGGTGGTTTTTGCCCAGTTGTCATACTGGCCGTGGCTGTTTCTGTGCGGCATGCGGATTCTCGCCGGGGTAGCACCCATCAGCGGAATCTTCAGGTCGTCGTTCAGACCCGTGCGGTAGATGCCCTCCACGAATTTCTCCGGGTGGTTCCTGTAGTGGTCGTCGATGATGCGGCTCACACCGATGTTGGAACTGTACCACAGGGTCTGTGGCAGGCTCAGCATTCTGTATCCGCCCTTGCGCCAGTTGTGGTCCTTCATGTCTCTGCCATACATCTGCCATATACCGCAGCCCGTATCCACATGATAGGTGGTATCAACCACGCCGTCGTCTAGTGCCACGAGGATGGAGGCTGGCTTGAACACCGAACCCGGCTCCAGCAGGTCGCTCACGGCATGGTTATGAATCTCTCTGTATTCACCGTCAAAGCATTTCTCCATGTTCACGATGGCCTTGATGTCGCCCGTAGGCACATCCATCACGATGGCTACACCCACGTTGGCGTTGATTTCCTTCAGCTCTTCGATGAGCGAACGCTCCGCCAGGTCTTGCATGCTCACGTCGATGGTGGTCACGATGTCGGCACCGTCGATAGGAGGGGTGTCGGTGATGTCGAGGAACTTGTTGCGCACCTTGCGGCGATGCACGATACCATTGGTTCCGCGCAGGATGGAGTCGTAGCTCAGCTCCAGTCCGAATCGGGCTGTATCCTTGGCACCAAACATGGCGCCGATGGTACGTCCGGCCAGCGAACCGTAGGTTCTGGTACGGGCATTATACTCCTCCCAGTGGAAACCGCTCTTGTAGGGAGACATGCGGAAAACCGGCAGGCTCTTCACCTCGGTAAAGGTGTTGTAGTCGATGCGGCTGCCGTATATCGCCCAGTGGCGACTCTTCTTGCCACGGCCCTCGATGAGGCTTCGCTTGAATTCCTCAGCGCTCTTCTCCGGGAATATCTTGTGCAGACCCTGGCAGATGGAATCCTGTTTCACATCCCACAGCGAGTCGTTCTTGGCAGTTGACAATGCCTGGAAGTCCATGTAAACCTTGAACTCAGGCAGCGAACTCGCCATCAGCTGACCGGCGCAACTCAAAATGTTGCCTCGGTTTGGCTTCACGGTCACGGAATCCTTCTTCTGTCGCTCGGCAACCTTCATCCAGTAGTCGTGCTTGGCAGTCATGATATAGAATGCCTTTCCTACTATGGCTACGGCCATCAGCGTCATGATGATGGCTATGGCGCTGTAGCGGGGCATTACTTTCTTATGTTCAAACTTGCTCATTCTTCTGGTACATTAATGATGTAGGGAGGCTGGGTAGCGATGTGCAGGATGCTGTCCTTGCTGTGTTTCAGCACTTCGAGCACATTGCTCTCGCGACTCTTCTCTGTTATCTGACTGCTGGTTGACAAAGCCTTGTACTTGGTGTCTTGCAGCTCTTTTTGCAGTTGGTCCAACTCGATGAGGTCCTTTTGGATGCTGTATCGGTTGGATATGTAGATGATGACGAAAAACACGATGAGTATAAACAGCCATATCTGCTTGCGTATGATTTGAGCGGTGAGGATGTCACCACCCAGAATCTTGCGCAGGGTGAAGCTTGCGGAGCCCGAAGCCTCCTCCTCTATGGCTTGCTTGGCAATCACCGCCTTGAGCGACTCTTCGGGAGTAGCTTCTTCCGCAGGGTTGTTTACGATCAGTTTTTCCTTGTTTTCTTCCATTTTCTTATTTCCTTTCAGCTATTCTAAGTTTGGCACTTCTGCTTCGGGGGTTTCTCTCCTGCTCGTCGGCATCAGGTATGATTACCTTGTTGTTCACGAGCTTGAACGGAGTCTCTATTCTTCCGAAGAAGTCCTGCTCTATCTTTCCTTCCGGGTTGCCCGCCTTCATCATGTTCTTCACGATGCGGTCTTCCAGCGAGTGGTAGGTGATAACCGAGAGTCTGCCGCCCGGCTTCAGCAGTTCGGTGGCAGAGCGGAGCATCTCTTTCAGGGCATCCATCTCGTGGTTCACCTCTATGCGCAGTGCCTGGAAGAGCTTGGCCATCTCCTTCTTCTCACGCTCTCGCTTGAAGAGGGGTTCCACGGCAGCCATGAAGTCCTTGGTGGTCTTGATAGGGCTGGTGGCTCTCGCCTTGACCAGGGCTGATGCGATGCGGCGCGAGTTCTTCAGCTCGCCGTAGAGATAGAAGAGGTCGGCAAGGGCTTCTTCCTCATATTCGTTCACGATGTCGGCAGCAGTCTTTCCGGCTCTCTTGTTCATGCGCATGTCGAGCGGAGAGTCGAAGCGGAACGAGAATCCGCGGCTCTCGTCGTCGAAGTGATGGCTCGATACGCCGAGGTCGGCAAGCAGACCGTCGATCTTCTCCACGCCATAGTAGCGCATCCAGTTTTTCAGGTATCTGAAGTTGGAGCAAACGAAGGTGAAGTCGGGATTTGCCACCACGTTTCGTTCGGCATCGGCATCTTGGTCGAAGCTGTAGAGGTGTGCGCCCTCGCTGAGGCGGGAGAGTATCTCCCTGGAGTGTCCGCCACCGCCGAAGGTTACATCTACGTAGATGCCGCCCGGCTGGATATTTAGTCCGTCAACGCTCTCTTTCAGGAGAACGGGTACGTGGTATGTTTCTGCTGTCTTAATCATATCGTCTTTTCTCTTTTCTTTATAAGTTACTTATTTTTAACTCCTTCCCCTTATGCACATGTACCTATTAAATCGCGTATGTACCTATTTAAAAGGGAATTCGGGTTCAAAGGTACACAAAATTCCCCACATACTGCCACTTTTCTCTGCAAAATTTTATAAAGGACTATAAAAAAGTTGTTTTGGTACCATTTTGGCTCAGTTTGAACCGAATGTAATTGAAACTCAAAAATCGCAGAATTTTGTCTTGATTTCTGCACGAATGATGCTATTTTATAGGAATTTTAGGCAAAAATGATAAATTTTTGGAAAAAATGACTCGTATTTAAAAAAGAAGAACTAATTTTGCACGTACTTATAAGTTTTAATGAACATGAGTGCTTCAATTGAGAAAACGATAGATATAGAAAAGATACTGAAGAGCAAGATGGGAAGCAAGGCGAAGTACGTGCCGGGTTTCCTGGTTTCTTGGCTTAAGAAAATCATTCACGAGGACGAGGTCAACAAGTTCTTGTGGGAAAGTCGTGGCCTTTCCGGTACGGAGTGGCTCACCGAATGCGTGCGCTATCTGAAGATGGATGTAGAGATTGTGGGCTTGGAGAATCTGCCAGATAAGAACGACGGCAAGCTCTATACCTTCGTGTCTAATCATCCGCTGGGCGGACAGGACGGTGTGTGCCTGGGTTCCATCATCGGAAAGCATTATGACGGCAAGTTCCGCTATCTGGTCAACGACCTTCTGCTTAATCTTCCGGGACTCAAGCCTGTAAGCATCGGCATCAACAAAACCGGTCGCCAGAGCCGTGACTTCCCGCGCATGGTGGAGGCCGGTTTCCAGAGCGACAACCACATGCTCATGTTCCCTGCGGGCCTGAACAGCCGCAAGCAGCCGGACGGCAGCATCCGCGACCTGCCTTGGAAGAAGACTTTCATTTCCAAGAGCGTGGAGTATCAGCGCGACGTGGTGCCTATCCACTTTGGCGGGCGCAACTCAGAGCGATTCTATCGCATCGCCCGCTTCAGCGACAAGCATCTGCCGTTCAATCTCGCCATGCTTTTCCTGGTTGACGAGATGTACAAGAACGTGGGCAAGCATTTCCGCATCGCCATCGGCAAACCTATTCCTTGGCAGACCTTCGATCATAGCAAGTCGGCCACCGAGTGGGCACAGTATGTGAAAGACAAGGTTTACGAATTATAATAAAGCATTATAAGCATCGTAAAGCATAATATAGATTTATCAATAGTTCGTTAATAATTCAATAATGTGCTAAGCAGCTATACGCTGTAAG
>USJX01000043.1 GCA_900555035.1 uncultured Prevotella sp. | reverse complement strand
TGACCACACTGGTCAGACTGGATTCAAAATATGCCCCTTTTTAAAGTGGGCTCATATATAAATAGGTGTAGGGGGATGGGCATGGGAGAAAACATCTTAAAAACAAACTATTTTTAGGCATTTAAGTTTTATTAACTACAAAAGACTTGCACCCAATGGGAAAAAACTCTATCTTTGCAAATAAAAAATATTAGTTATGAATTATAACATAATAAAATATATTAAGAAGTTAAATAAAAAGCCATCGGTTCAGCGGCGGTTATTGGAACACTTCATTGCCCAAGGCGCTTCCACCATACCGGAAATGTCGAAGGGAATTGGAGTGAGCCTTCCAACTGCGACTCACGCCCTCAACGAACTGATTAAGGGTGGACTCGTCAAGGAGATTGGCAAGAAAGACAACTCTCCGGGTCGCATCCCGATGGTTTATGACCTTATGCCTAACGCCGGGTACTTCGTTGGAGTGAATCCAGAGATGGACTGTCTGGCATTTGCCGCTAGCGATTTCTGCGGCAATTTAATAACTAAAAAAATAAAAGTTCCTTATGTGTATAGGAACACTCCGGAGAATTTGGAAAGACTGGGCGAAATCATCAACGAGTTCATCGCCGGTCTTCCTATCTCCAAGGAAGAAATCCTCCAAGTCTGCGTGAATGTGGCAGAACGCGTGAACCCTTTCGAGGGTAAAGCCTACAACATGTTCACCTTCTTAGAGAATCCACTCGCCGAGAAACTGACAGAGCTTATCCAGCTCCCGGTTTGCATCGAGAATGACACACGAAGCATGGCTTTCGCAGAATTCATCAAGGGATGCTGCAAGGGTATGAAAGATGTAATCTTCGTGAACATGTGCTGGGGATTGGGAATAGGAATCATCATCGACGGAAAACTCTATTACGGCAAGTCGGGCTATTCTGGTGAATTTGGGCACATGACTGCCTACAACAACAACATCATCTGTCACTGCGGCAAGATTGGCTGCATAGAGACTGAAGTTTCGGGAAGAGCACTGAAGAGAAGACTCACAGAGAACATCATGGCTGGCAAACCTTCCATCCTCTCTGACAAGGTTCTCAACCGAAAAGAAGAACTCTCGCTTCAAGATATCATGGACGCTATCGCCAAGGAAGATGTACTGAGCCTCGCTACCCTGCAGCACATCGCTGACGAACTGGGCAAGCAGTTGGCTGGAATCATCAACATCTTCAACCCGGAAATGCTGGTCATCGGAGGCGAAATGTCGGTAACAGGCGACTATCTGACACTCCCGGTAAACATGGGAATCAAGAAACACTCACTCAACGTGATGAACGAGGATTCACAGATTGTCACTTCCGACCTGAAGGCACTCGCCGGTATTACAGGAGCCTGCCTGATAGCAAGAGACAAGTTCTTGAACGAGGTATAATAACTTTCATTCTAACTAACATCGCAATATAGAAACATCTATATATAAACGCAATAAGCTAACTTACATTGCAACTAACTAACATTGCAACAAGCTAACTGACATTGCAATAACGAGAATTTAATAACAACAACAAATACAACAACCTATGAACAAAAGAGCAAATTTGTATTTTGCAGCGCTCTTGGGTGCCATGTCACCTCTCAGCACTGTCACTGCATTGGCAGCTCAGAGCAACTCAATGATTGCTACAGCTACACAGCAGCAAAACTCATGTAAAGGTACTGTAACAGACGCTAGCGGCGAACCTATCATCGGTGCTACTGTCAGAATTGAAGGCAAGACTGGTGGCACAATTACCGATCTTGATGGTAACTTTGTACTGGGCAATGTAGTAAAAGGCACCAAGCTTTCTATTACTTATGTAGGTTACAAGCCACAGACCATTACATGGAACGGAACTCCTCTGAACATCACAATGGAAGACGATTCCAACATGCTCGAAGAGACCGTAGTCATCGGTTACGGTACTGTAAAGAAGGCCGACTTGGCAGGTTCTGTAGCTGTCATGGAAGGCAAGAGCTTCAAGGATCAGCCAGTAGCACGTGTTGAGGATGCCCTCAATGGCCGTATGTCTGGTGTGCAGGTAATGTCAAGTGGCGTTCCTGGCGGTTCTATGAAGATTCGTGTACGTGGTGCCAGCTCAGTAAACAAGAGCAACGACCCTCTCTACGTAGTAGATGGTATTGTTCGCGAGACTGGTCTTGAAGGTATCAGCCCTGAAGATATTCAGAGCATCCAGGTTTTGAAGGATGCTTCTTCTACCGCTATCTATGGTGCCCGCGGTGCCAATGGTGTTGTAATGGTACAGACCAAGAGCGGTAAGGCTGGTGTTACCCAGGTTACTTTCGACGGTAGCTTCGGCTTCTCTAACGCTTACAACATCCCTGAGGTAATGGGTACCAAGGAGTACGCACAGGCTTTGGTTGACCATAAGGGCGTGGCTCAGAGTGCAGTACAGGATTATTTGAATGGTACCAAGCCAGGTATCGACTGGATGGATCAGTTGCTCCAGACAGGTATTACTCAGAACTATAAGGTTGCCTTGTCACAGGGTAACGAGAAAACACAGACTTATTTCTCTGCCAACTTGATGGATCAGAAAGGTGTAATCGTTGACACCAAGTCTAGACGTTACGCTATCAAGGCAAACATTCATAATAAGGTATTCAACTGGTTGGAGTTGACAGCCGACCTCAACCTTGCTCAGACAGACAACTCTGGTGCTGGCTTCGCCCAGAACCAGTCTAACCCTATCTGGGTAGGTTTGAACTACTCTCCTACCATGGAGATGATGGCAGCCAGCGGCAAGTACAACCTGGACCCATACAACAACATCCAGAACAACCCTTATGGTATTCTTCACGACAGCCAGAACGACCGCAAGCGTACCATGGTAACTGGTCACGTTGACTTGAAGTTCAATCTTCTCAAGGGCTTGACCTTCACCACCACCAACGGTATCGACTATAACGATTACAAGTGGTACAGCTTCACATCTACCAAGGTGAACGCAGCAGGTAACAATATGGGCAACAACGATGCTACCGTTACCGCTTTGCAGTCAACCAACAACTTGACTTACAGCAACAAGTGGGGTGATCACGGTTTGACAGCAACAGGTGTATGGGAAGTTACCTCTAACGAGGTTCGCCGCATGGGTATGACTGGTACAGGTATTGCTCACGAGCAGTTAGGCTACTGGAACGTAGCAGATGCAGCTTCCAAGACTCCTAGCAACGGTTACAGCAAGTGGACCATGCTTTCAGGTGTAGCCCGCGTTATGTACAACTATGCAGACCGCTATATGTTGACCGGTACCTTCCGTGCGGATGGTTCTAGCCGCTTTACCAACAAGAAGTGGGGTTATTTCCCATCAGCAGCTGCAGCTTGGACCATCTCTAACGAGAAGTTCTGGGAGCCAATCAAGGATGCAGTAGAGTACTTGAAGATCCGTGCCAGCTACGGTATCATCGGTAACCAGGATATTTCTCCATATTCTACTCTCGGTTCATTGGGTACAACCGGTTTCACATACGGTACAAATCAGTCATATACAGGTTACTGGGCAAATGGTCTTGCTACACCTGACCTGACATGGGAGAAGGTTCACCAGTTTGACCTCGGTGTTGACCTCGGTTTCTTCGGCAACCGCTTGAACATCAGCTTAGACTACTTCAACAAGAAGACCAAGGATGCCCTCCTGACCACATCAGCTCCAGGTTACCTGGGCGGCACATCTTACTGGGTAAATGCCGGTGAGGTAAGCAACAAGGGTTTTGATGCAACCATCAATGCACAGATTATCCAGACCAAAGACTGGTCATGGTCATCAACCTTGAATGCCAGCTACATCAAGAACGAGGTAACCAAGTTGACAGCAGATTCTCCTATTCTCTATGGTACCAGCCCTTCTCCAGGTACTGTTGACCCATGTACCATCATCAAGGAAGGTGAGGCAATCGGTACATTCTACGGCTTCAAGTGGGCTGGTTTGCAGAAGAACGACAAGGGCGAGTGGATTGATACCTATTACACAGCAGACGGTGGAACTACCGCTACTCCAGATGCATCAAAGGATCGCTTCGTATTAGGCCGTTCAAACCCAGACGTTACCTTGGGCTGGAACAATACCGTAACCTACAAGAATTGGGATCTCAACGTATTCTTCAACGCAGCCTTCGGTGCAAAGCGTTTGAACATGGTACGTTACGCCATGAACTCAATGGTAGGTGCATCTATGTTCGTAACCGATAAGGATTACTTCTCTAACATCGGAATCACCATGCCAACAGTTGGCGCAGAGAACAAGACATACGGAAACTCAGACAAGTGGTTGGAGAATGCAGATTACCTCCGTTGCGAGAATATCAGCATCGCTTATACATTCCCACGCAGCATGACTAAGATTGCAGACATCCGTCTGTCTCTTTCAGCTCAGAACCTCTTCACCATCACTGGCTATAAGGGTATCGACCCAGCTGGTGCATCATTCAGTGACAATGGTGTTGACCGTGATAATGGTTTGGATATGGGTGCTTACCCTAATCCTCGTACCATCACAATGGGCGTTCGTGTAAACTTCTAACTTCAATCATCTAAAAACAGGAATAATTATGAGAACTAAAAAATTATTATATATGGGCTGTCTTATGGCAGCATCCTTGCTCACTTTCTCTTCTTGTGGAGACTTGCTGGATGAGGAACCTAAGGGACAGTTGACCCCAAACAACTTCTTCAATAGCGAAGATGACCTGACTGCAAGTGTTAACGCACTGTATGACAGAATCAACCAGACCCAGAGCTGGACCAACCCTATGTACCCACAGTGGCAGGGCGATGATATTACAGCTAACCCTGGTTCTAACAAGCAGGCTTGTGCTGCGCTCGATGCTTTTGCATCTGACGGTGCCAACAAGGGTGTTACTGATGCCTGGAACCAGCACTATTCTGTAATCAAGGCAGCTAACCTGATTACAGAGAGTGCAGGCAATGCGCCTGTAGCTCAGGAGAAGATCAACGTGGCTTTGGGTAATGCACACTTCTGGCGTGCATACGCTTACTACTATCTGGTACGTGTATTCGGTCCTGTGCCATTGATTACAGGTACTGACGTTTCTCAGTTGGACGTTGCTCCATCAAGTGTAGAGAGCGTGTATGATTTGATCGTTTCCGACTTGAAGGCAGCTGTTAACGAGCTTCCTACCAAGTACGAGAAGGAGCCTAGCCGCTTGTTCGGTGTAGATATCTGGAGTACTAAGCAGGCTGCACAGGCTACCTTGTCAGCAGTTTATATGTCTATGGCTGGTTACCCACTCAACAAGGGTACAGAATACTACAAGCTCGCTGCAGAGCAGGCTAAGGCTGTCATCGATGGCAACGGTTCTTACGGTTTCATCCTGAACCCAGAGTGGAAGGATGTTTACTCTATGGGTAACAACTACAACATGGAGACCGTGCTTGGCATCAACAACGATGCTCGTGGCTGGTGGGATCATGACTCTCAGCTTTCTTCCTGCTGCCGTTTCGAGGGTCTCGGCGATGGTGGCTGGGGTGACGCTTGGGGTGAAATCGCATTCTGGAAGAGATTCCCAGAGGGTGCTCGCAAGAATGCTATCTACGCTCCTAAGGTAACATTCCAGGATGGAAACACTATTACTAAGGCTGTAGATTGGTGGGCTCTTAAAGAAGACGGAAAGACTCCTGAGGTTGAAGCTTATCACCCAATGTTCTGTATCTTCACCGTTAACTCAGACGAGAACGGCAACATGCTCCGTCAGGCTTACGATTACCAGGCTCCTAACTGGGGTGGTATGATCAACGACCGTCGTCACAACCTCATCCGTTACTCAGAGATCCTTCTCTGGTATGCTGAGAGCGCAGCTCGCTCAGGTGGTGACTTGAACAAGGCTAAGGAGTGCCTCCGCCAGGTTCGCAGTCGTGCCGTAAACGATGTTGAGAACGTTACTTTGAGCAATGGTACTACCGTAAAGATTGCTGATATGAATGCAGAGCAGCTGGCTGAGGCTTGCTACATTGAGCACGGATGGGAAGTTGCCGGCAACTGGGTTTCTATGGTTACCCGTCGTTCTGACGAGCTTCGTATGAACGAGTTGAAGAAGAACTTCGACTACCGCGTTGCTAATGCTCCTCTCGTAGTAGCAGTAGAGAACGGTAAGAACATTACAGCTAAGGAAAGTGTCACAGTTTCTGGTTCTTGGACAGAGGATAGAATTTACTGTCCTTACCCAACAACAGACGTTGAGAAGAACCCGAACTTGAAGAGATAACTACCTAGACAATTATTAATTTAACCAACAAGACTGTTTCAAATCTGAGATAGTCATGTTTAATGACAACTCGAAGAGGGTGTGCCACTTACGGCACCCCTCTTTTTGGCGTATTATAATGTATATGTTTTTTATACAAAATATTGTCCTTTAATTAATTCATATAAATAACTATTCATTCAACAAAAAAATATGATGAACAGTAAAAGCACCCCTATCAACCGTTCCCTACTGGCCATGGCTGCCTTGCAGGCAATGCCGTTGTCAATCTTCGCTCAGAATACAGGAGACCGACCTAACATCTTGTACATCATGTGCGATGACCACGCCATACAGGCCATTAGCGCATACGGTAGCCCAATCTCCAAATTGGCTCCAACTCCAAACATCGACCGCCTAGCTGAAAGAGGAATGAAGTTTAACCAGGCTTTCGTAGAGAACTCACTCTCTACTCCTAGCCGTGCCTGCCTGATGACAGGTCTCTATAGCCACCAGAACGGACAGCGACAGCTGGCTGAGGGTATCGACTCTACCAAGACCTTCTTCTCTGAACTGCTGCAGGGTGCCGGCTATTCTACTGCCGTGGTAGGTAAGTGGCACATGTCGTGCAGTCCTAAGGGCTTTGATTACTACCGCGTATTGGATGACCAGGGTCAGTATTACAACCCAACCTTCGCTTCTACCGGACAATATGGCAACTTCAAACAGGAGATGGGTTACGCCACCGACCTGATTACCGACCATGCCATCGAGTATCTGAACAGCCGCGACAAGAACAAGCCATTCTGTCTGATGGTTCACCACAAGGCACCTCATCGCCTCTGGATGCCTAACACCAAGTATGTAGGCAAGTATGGCAACGTGAACTTCCCATTGCCGGAAACCTTCTGGGATGATTACGAGACCCGTGGTTCTGCTGCATCTACCCAGAAGATGTCCATCGACAAATACATGGAGATGGTACGCGACCTGAAGGTTCCAGAGATGTACGACCCTTCTACTCCAGAAGGCAGAGACTCTTATAACGGCTTGATGGGCGAGATGAACCGCATGACTCCACAGCAGCGTGCAGCCATCGACGCTTACTACATGCCTAGAAACCGTGAGTTCCTGAGCAAGAACCTGACAGGCAAGGCGTTGGTAGAATGGAAATACCAGAACTACATCCGTGACTACATGGCTGTTATCGTATCGGTAGATGAGAGCGTGGGCAGACTGCTGGATTACCTCGACAAGAACAATCTCTCAGAGAACACCATCATCGTCTATACATCCGACCAGGGATTCTACATGGGCGAGCACGGATGGTTCGACAAGCGATTCATGTACGAGGAGTCATTCCACACTCCACTCATCATCAGCTATCCTAAGCACATCCAGCCAAAGAGCGAATGCAACCAGATGGTTCAGAACATCGACTTCGCACCTACCTTCCTCGACCTGGCAGGTTTGCAGAAGCCTAAGTACATGCCTGGAACATCGCTCCAGCCGCTGTTTGCCGGTCAGCCTGTGAAGAAGTGGCGCAAGAGCCTGTACTATCACTACTACGACTACCCAACCTATCACCTTGTACGCAAGCACGACGGTGTGCGTACCGAGCGCTACAAGCTGATTCATTTCTACGGCAAGGGTGGCGAGAGAGCCGTGGTAGAGAACAAGTACCAGGCACAGCCAGGCACAAGAGAGAACAACTGCTTCAATGCACTGAAGTCTATCAACTACTTCACCAATGATGCAGACATCGACTACTGGGAGTTGTACGACATCCAGGCAGACCCTAACGAGTTGAACAACATCTACGGCAAGCCTGGCACCCAGAAGATAGAAAAAGAACTGAAGAAGCTTCTCGCCAACTACCGCAAGGACTTGAAGGTAGATGAGTAATTAGCTTCAACAAGTGGCTAAAGAACGGGCAAAAAGCCCCAAAACAGATTTTTTATGAAGACAAACAAAACAATATGGCTCACAGGGGTAGGCATCATTTGCCTGCCTACCCTTGTGTGGGCTAAGCAGAACGTGCAGCAGCCCAATATCCTCTTCATCCTCTGCGATGATATGGGATATGGTGATTTGGCTTGCTATGGTCAGCCATACATCCATACACCCAACATCGACCAGATGGCAAGAGAGGGAATGCGCTTTACCCAGGCCTACGCCGGTTCGCCGGTTTCAGCCCCTTCGCGTGCTACCATCATGACCGGTCAGCATTCCGGCCACACCCACGTAAGAGGCAACAAGGAATACTGGAGAAACGTGCCGATGGTAAAGTATGGAGTAAACGAGGACTTTTCTGTGGTGGGTCAGGAACCTTACGACCCGCAGCATAAGATTCTTCCGGAAATGCTCAAGGACAAGGGCTACCGCACCGGTGTCTTCGGAAAATGGGCAGGCGGATACGAAGGTTCTGCCTCTACTCCCGACAAGCGTGGCATAGATGAATTCTACGGCTACATCTGCCAGTTCCAGGCACATCTTTATTATCCCAACTTCCTGAACCGTTACAGCAAGTCACAGGGAGATACGGCTGTGGTAAGAGAAATCATGGAGCAGAATATCCAGTACCCGATGTTCGGCAAGGACTACTTCAAGCGCAAGCAGTATTCTGCCCGCATCATCCACGACAAGGCTTTGGAGTGGATTGACAAGCAGGATAGCCAGCATCCTTTCGTGGGATTCCTCACCTATACCCTGCCTCATGCCGAACTGGCTCAGCCAGAGGATTCTATCCTGGAAAACTATCAGAAGAAATTCTTCGAGGACAAGACCTGGGGCGGATGGGAAGATTCCCGATACAACGCCGCAGTTCATACCCACGCCCAGTTTGCCGGAATGATTACCCGCCTTGACCAGTATGTGGGCGAAGTATTCGCCAAACTGAAGGAGAAGGGCCTCGACAAGAATACCGTGGTCATCTTTACCTCGGACAACGGTCCTCACGAGGAAGGCGGTGCCGACCCTCAATTCTTCGGTCGCGACGGAAAATTGAAAGGCTTGAAGCGCCAGTGTTACGAGGGCGGAATCCGCATCCCATTCATCGTCTGGTGGCCGGAGCACATCAAGGCAGGCAGCGTAAACGATACCCAGTTTGCCTTCTACGACCTGATGCCAACCTTCTGCGACCTTGCCGGAATCAAGAACTTCGCCAAGCGCTACACCAACAGGAAGTTGGCTGGCGACGGCTTCGACGGTATTTCCATCGCTCCTACCCTTCTGGGCAAGGATGCCGAGCAGAAGCACCACGAATACCTCTACTGGGAATTTCATGAGACCGACCAGATTGGCGTGAGAAAGGGCGACTGGAAGATGGTAGTAGTAAAAGGCAAGCCTCACCTCTACAACCTGGCTTCGGATATTCACGAAGACCACGATGTGGCGGCAGAACATCCTGAAATCGTGAAAGATCTGCTGGCTGCCATCCAGAAGGAGCACAGAGACAGCAAGGACTTCAAGATAACGCTGCCAGAGTTTTAAAAAGAAAAAATATGATGAACGACAACATAGCAACCCCATTTGCCAAACCACTGTATGTGATGCTGAAGCCGGCAGGTGCCCATTGCAACCTGGCTTGCAAATACTGTTATTATCTGGAAAAGAACAATCTTTACCAGAACTCCCACCGCCATCTGATGACTGATGAGATGCTGGAGCAATTCACCCGAGAGTACATCGAGGCACAAACCATGCCGCAGGTGCTTTTCACCTGGCATGGAGGTGAGCCGCTGATGCGCTCCATCGACTTCTACAAGAAAGCGCTGGCGCTTCAGAAGAAGTACGCCCACGGCAAACAGATAGATAACGTCATCCAGACCAACGGCACACTCCTCACCGACGAATGGTGCGAGTTCTTTGCCAAGAACCATTGGCTGGTAGGCATTTCCATCGACGGCCCCCAGGAGTATCACGACCACTATCGCGTAACTCCTGCCGGAAAGCCTTCCTGGGAAAAGGTGATGCAGGGCATCCAGCTCCTAAAAAAGCATCGGGTGGAATGGAATGCTATGGCGGTGGTCAATGCCTACAACGCTGAACATCCGCTGGAGTTCTATCATTTCTTCAGAGACAACGGTTGCCAGTACTTGCAGTTTACCCCTATCGTGGAGCGACTGACGGAACATGAAGACGGTCGCACCCTGGCGAGTCTTGCCGACGACAGGGAGATTCCGCTTGCAGATGCTTCCGTTACCCCGCAACAGTGGGGCAACTTCCTCTGCACCATCTTCGACGACTGGGTGCGCCACGATGTGGGTAAGACCTTTGTGGAAATCTTCGACTGCACACTTGCCAACTGGATGGGGGTGCAGCCAGGCATCTGCGCCTACTCCAAGGAGTGCGGTCATGCAGGCGTGATGGAACACAATGGCGATGTATATTCCTGCGACCACTTTGTATTTCCTGAATACAAGCTGGGAAACATCAGGGACCAGTCGCTCATCGACATGCTTTATGGCGAAAAGCAGCAGGCTTTCAGCCGGTTGAAGCACACTTCGCTGCCCCGCCAGTGCAAGGAGTGCGACATGGAGTTCGCCTGCCATGGCGAATGCCCCAAGAACCGGTTTGAGAAGGATAAGTATGGAGAGTCGGGCCTAAACTATCTCTGCCAGGGTTACTATCAGTACTATACGCATGTGGCTCCCTACATGGACTTCATGAAGCGGGAACTCCTCGCCCAGCGTCCGCCTGCCAACATTATGAATGTTTTACAGATTTTTAAGAGCAACTTTCCACCCATTTCTAAAAAAAAGCAATACCTTTGCTGCAGAATAAGATATTCATACATAAATAAATAGGAATAAAGATGGACTTAAAAGGAATCTACACTGCCGATGCCAATCGCTATGGCGATGCAGAGGCGCTTTACAAGAGATGCGGCAAGAGCGGAGTCTTGCTGCCTAAGATTAGTCTGGGATTCTGGCACAACTTCGGAGGAGTGGATCCTTACGAGCGAAGCCGTGCCATCACCCACTATGCCTTCGACCACGGAATCACTCACTTCGACCTTGCCAACAACTATGGTCCTCCATACGGAAGTGCCGAGGAAACCATGGGCAGACTGATGAAGGATGATTTCCTGCCTTATCGCGACGAACTCTTCATCTCTACCAAGGCGGGATACGATATGTGGGAAGGCCCTTACGGCAACTGGGGCTCTCGCAAGTATCTGATGGCGAGCCTCGACCAGAGTCTCAAGCGCATGAATCTGGACTATGTGGACCTCTTCTACAGCCATCGCTACGACCCGAATACCCCACTCGAGGAAACCCTCCAGGCTATGGTAGATATCGTGAAGCAGGGCAAGGCTCTCTATCTCGGCATCAGCCGATGGCCACTGGAGGCATTGAAGGTCGCAGATCAATACCTGAAGGAGCGCGACTGTCCGCTGCTCATCTTCCAGGACAGACTCAACATGCTCGACCGTGCGCCACAGGAGAACGGAACCCTCGACTACTGCCACGAAAACGGCATCGGATTCATCTCCTTCTCTCCCCTCGCCCAAGGTCTCCTCACCGACCGCTATCTCAACGGCATCCCAGCCGATAGCCGCATGGCAAAGGAGCACTTCCTGAAGCACAGCGCCCTGACTCCAGAACTCCTGGAGCAGTTGAAGCAATGGAATGCAGAAGCCGGCGAACGAGGCGAAACCCTCGCCGAGATGGCACTGGCGTGGATTCTCCACCAGAAAGGCGTAACCAGCGTACTGGTAGGTGCCAGCTCTACTGCCCAGCTGGAAAAGAACATGAAATGCGTTCATGCCAAGGCATTCTAAAAATAGATAGTAGCCAGCTAAAATATCAGGTTTTAGTGGCTACTATAAATGCTTTAGCATCATTCCCTACACAAACAAATCGTCCATCGTCAACTGTACCTGCGCAATAGAAGAATACGGATTCGGGCGAAGCCCGAACGTGGTGATAAGCGTAGTGAGAACGCCATGGCGAATCTTCGTTTCACCAACGAAGTCGGCAATACGAGTACGAATACGCATATCTTCTTCTTTTGTAATGCTATAAGGGGCTTGCGAATACTTGATTTCGCAAAGATTTACAAGATTATCAGCACGCTCTATCAACAGGTCTATCTGAGAAGCAGGTGTAGAAAGCTTGCTGCGCCAGGAATAATATTCAGTATAAATCTGAGCAATGCCCAACTGTTGCTTGATTTGTGGAATATGAAGCATGCATATACGCTCGAAAGCCAATCCATACCAAGTGTTTTGACGGGGCTTTCCCATCTGATGCGTCCAGAAGGCAGTATCAGTAGAGGCTGGATGACAAAACTGCATGTAAAATAAAGTATAAAGATCGATGAGCTGGTATATCTGATCTTTTTGCTTGATTTTCCTTTCCCTGGTATTATAACCACGCACAAAATCACAATCTATCAGCTCTCGAAGTACCTTGGTCAGAGTGCCTCCCGACGGCAACTTGAGACGCTCTACTATTTCCTTGCGGGTCAATCCCTGCTTGCAGGACGCAAGAGCCTCTATTACCTTCATATAGATTTCCGAATTCTTAAAGAGAGAGGCATACAATCTGCCATACTCCCTCTTCAACTCTGCATGCTCAGAGAAGAAAAGCCGATCCACATTCCCCTCTACACCTTGAACTTTATCGAGAAGACTCAGATAATAAGGTACGCCGCCTATTATGCTATACATCTGTAAAATGGAAAGCCTAGACCAGGTAAAGCCATTGGCAGAAAGCATCTCTTCTGTTTCGCCCAACGTAAAAGGGGCAAGATACATCTCATGGGTGATACGATTATGCAACCCGCCATGACTGTCTATCAGATTGGTAATCATCCAGGATGTTGCACTACCACACACGATGAGCATAATCTCATTCTGCTTGGAAGCCCAACCGTTCCAGAAATGTTCAAAAGCCTGTTGAAAACCAGACTTTCGAGTGTCCAGACAAGGCAATTCATCTATAAAGACTACGAGTCGGTTGCCTGATAATTTAGCCTTCAACAACTGCTTGAGAGCTTCAAAAGCTTCAATCCAATTAGAGGGAATAGGTTGATGAGAATCACCAAATTCACGAAGGGCGAAGCCAAAATTGGACAACTGTGCTTCTAAAGGCGCATCAATAGAGCCAGACATCTCGAAAGCAAAGCTGTCGAGAAACAAGTTGTGAACAAGATAGGTCTTGCCGATACGGCGCCTGCCATATACAGCCACAAACTCAGCCTTGCCAGAGTGATAATACTCGGTAAGCTGTTTGATTTCCTTTTTTCTTCCTATAATCTGATTCATACGCTAAAACGATGTTGGTTCTTGGCTACAAAGATAAATCTTTTTTTTGAAACCACCACCTATATCATAGCCAAATCGATGAATTTTAACGCGATTTGGCTATAATATAGGGTATTCGATAGCCAAATCGAACAATAATTCATCGATTTGGCTATTGAATAGCCGTATGGCAAAGGAAAAGAACATGAAATGCGTTCATGCCAAGGCATTCTAAAAAAAGATAGTAGCCAGCTAAAATATCAAGTTTTAGTGGCTACTCTTTTTGTTTTTATACCTTATTATATATCTTTATGCGCCTTTTAGTATGATTTTTCAAAGAAAAGCAGTAACTTTGCACCCAAAATAGAAATTTGCATTCATGAATACAAAGATAAACGAATTTGAGGTGATGGCACCTGTGGGCTCGCGCGAGTCTTTGGCTGCCGCTATCCAGGCTGGTGCCGACTCCGTATATTTCGGAATCGGCAAGTTGAACATGCGTTCACATTCTGCCAATCATTTTACTATCGACGACCTGCGTGAGATTGCTGCCACCTGCAACGAGCATGGCATCAAGACTTACCTCACCGTCAACACAGTGATTTACGACAACGACATCCCTACGATGAAGGAAATCATTGATGCTGCCAAGGAGGCTGGCATCTCTGCCGTCATCGCCAGCGATGTGGCTGTGATGAGCTATTGCAACGAAGTGGGTGAAGAAGTTCACTTATCCACACAGTTAAATATCTCTAACACAGAGGCTTTGAAGTTTTATGCACGCTTTGCGGATGTTTCTGTTCTGGCACGTGAATTAAACATGGACCAGGTAAAGCACATCCACGAGCAGATAGAGAAGCAGAACATCTGCGGCCCTATGGGCAAGCAGATCCGCATCGAGATGTTCTGCCATGGTGCCCTGTGCATGGCGGTATCGGGCAAGTGCTACATGAGCCTCGCCAATGCCAACCGCTCTGCCAACCGTGGCGAGTGCGTTCAGATTTGCCGCCGCAGCTATACCGTTACGGATAACGAAACCGGCAACCAGCTGGAAATAGACAACAAGTATGTAATGAGTCCGAAGGACTTGAAGACCATCCGCTTCATCGACCGCATGATGGATGCCGGCGTTCGCGTCTTCAAGATTGAGGGTCGTGCCCGTGGACCAGAATACGTATATACCGTAGTGAAGTGCTACAAGGAGGCGATAGCCGCCGTGCTGGACGGCACCTTTACCGAAGAGAAGAAGGATGAGTGGGATGAAAGACTTGCCACCGTATTCAACCGCGGTTTCTGGGATGGTTACTACCAGGGGCAGACCCTCGGCGAGTGGAACAAGCACTATGGTTCTGTGGCTACCGAGAAGAAGGTGCTCGTGGGCAAGGTGATGAAATACTTCTCCAAGCTGGGCGTAGCAGAGGTTGCCGTAGAGGCTTCTACCTTTGATAAGGGCGAGAAACTTCTGATTACGGGTAACACCACCGGCGTAATGTATCTCAATGCCGATGAAATCCGCTACGACCTGAAGCCTGTGGAAACAGCGCAGCAGGGCTGGAGAGTTTCTATCCCTGTGCCGGATAAGGTGCGCCCTAACGATAAGCTCTATAAGTTGATTACAGTAAACGAAATTAAAGAAATAAAATAATGGCAACAATTAATGAATTGCAGGATGAAGTGGTAGAGGAGTTCCAGGACTTCTCCGACTGGATGGATAAGTATCAGATGCTCATCGACTTGGGCAACGAGTTGGCTCCTCTCGACGAGAAATACAAGAACGAGCAGAACCTCATCGACGGCTGCCAGAGCCGCGTATGGTTGCAGTGCGACTACGAGGATGGCAAGCTCGTGTTTACAGCCGATAGCGATGCCCTCATCGTAAAGGGAATCATCGCCCTCCTGATTCGTGTGTTGAGCGGTCATACTCCAACAGAGATTATGGATGCCGACCTCTATTTCGTAGAGAAGATTGGCTTGAAAGATCACCTGAGTCCTACCCGCAGCAACGGTCTGCTGGCGATGATCAAGCAGATTCGCATGTACGCCCTGGCTTACAAGACCAAGGAGGCAGAGGCTTAACCGCCTCTGGTCACATGATATATAATAAGGTTTATTATAATGCGTAAATTAAGAACGATAGAGATGAACCGCCTCACCCTGGAGGAATTCAAGGAAGCCGAGAAGCTGCCCCTGATAGTAGTCCTGGATGATGTGCGTTCATTATATAATGTAGGAAGTGTGTTCCGCTCTTGCGATGCCTTCCGTGTAGAGGCGGTGTATCTTTG
The DNA here is from genome assembly GCA_900555035.1 of uncultured Prevotella sp. GTDB lineage: Bacteria > Bacteroidota > Bacteroidia > Bacteroidales > Bacteroidaceae > Prevotella. The sequence continues at coordinate 8,778 of USJX01000043.1, read as the reverse complement.
CGGTATCACCGCCACTCCTCCCAATGCCGAAATCCACAAGACGGCTCTGGGCGGCGAAGACAGCGTAGATTGGGAGTACTTCAAGACCACCGAAGAGGCTGTGGAGAAACTGAAGCAGAAAGGCTACTTTGTTTATAGCATCGAGCAGGTAGAAGGTTCCACCAAGCTTCAGAACCTGCCGGAGGCGCATCCTTCACATCCCAAAGGTTACGCCGTTATCTTCGGTAACGAGGTGAAGGGTGTGAAGCAGAACATCGTGGATATGAGCGATGGCTGCCTGGAGATTCCTCAGTTTGGTACCAAGCATTCCCTGAATGTCAGCGTAACAGCCGGCATCGTGGTTTGGGAGTTTGCCAAACTCTTGAAATTATAAGCGGTATCAATACTGGTTAAGTATTGGTTTAAACTGCTCTAATCATTCAATTAATCAGTCTTTTATCAGTTGAGTTCGTGCCAAACTTGCGTTTTTTGCCAAGTTTGGCACGAGGAGCATGATGAGAAGCCATACGCTTCTTATCTTATATATGCTTTTTCAAAAAGATCATTCATCCTTACCTCACTATTCACCAATCCGCTATGCATATTCTGCTTCACCCCATAAGTAGTGATGAAGGTATGCAGCAATGCCTTCTTCGTCTTGGTCGCCACAGAGAAGGAAGACATCCTGTCACGCAGCCGCTGCTCATAGCCGGCATCTATCACAAACTCATCCTTGGCATATTTCATCTCACAGATATTGATAGCTCCATCAGCACGATCTATCAGCATGTCAATCTGACCTCCTCTCCATTCTGCACCGGTAGCATCCACAAAAGGACGGCAAGACCAGGAATAAACATTCGCCAAAACACCAGAAATACCTAAAGCCTTCTTAATCTGTGGAATATGATGCAGGCATACCTGCTCAAAAGCATAACCACTCCAGGCGGTTCTACTTCCAGAATTACGCATATTACTCCAGAAGTTCTTATCCTGCCCACTGTTGTTTGCCACAAAACGGGTATAGAACAATGAATATAAGTCTGTTAACTGATAAAGGGCATCCCTTTCACTTTTTCCTATGGTAGAATATTTCCTGATAAAATCGCATTTCTTCAGATTCTCCAGGATTTCAGACAACTGTCCACCACCTTTCAGTTTCAACTCATCCATCAATTCCTTGCGGGTCATACCCTTCATTTTTTCTGAAAGCACCTCTACTACCTTGCGATAATACCTGGAGTCATTAAAGAGGGAACGGAAGAGGAAATCGAATTCTCCACGCAATGGGGAATCCTGCGAGAAAAACAGTCTGTCGATGCACACGTCTAACGGAACACCACGCTCCAGCATATCAAGATAATAAGGAATACCACCCAGTATCATATACACATCCAACACCTGCTGGCGGGTAAGAGCCAGCCCTTTCAATCCGTTTAAGAACTGCTCTGTCTCGCCCAGAGAGAAGGGAGCCAGATAGATCTGACGGGTTACTCGACCATACAATCCGCCCTTATCGCCTATAAACTTAGCCAACATCCACGTGGTAGAAGAACCACAGACGATAAGTTTCAGCTGAGGGACCATAGAGGCCCATGAATTCCAAAAATAGCTGAAGGCTGCGATGAAATTGCTTTTGGGCGTATCCATCCAAGGCAACTCATCAAAGAACAGAACTATCGGCTCCTGCTGAGATAACCCCGAAAGATATTCACGTAAAGCGGCAAATGCCTCAAACCAGGTTTTCAATCTCGGCACAGATTTTTTAGCATACTGCGTCAGTGCCATACGAAACTGCTCCAGCTGTACAGCACGGCTCACTTCATACATACCTATAAACGAAAAGGCAAACTGATCGTTGAACATTTTCCGAACCAGGAAAGTCTTTCCTACACGCCTACGACCATAGACTGCTATCAGTTCTGCCTTACAGCTATTACAACGTTCCAGAATGAGTTTCTGCTCATATTCACGTCCTATTATTCCGTTTGCATCCATAATTTCTGATTTTATTTCATTTATACTCAATCTTACAGGTGCAAAGATAAACAAAAAAAATGAATTCTGCAAGGATACCACCGCCCTAACTACCTTTTTTAATATAGTTAGGGCGGAGTTATAAGCGATACCACCGCCCTAACTACCTGTTTTTATATAGTTAGGGCGGTACTATCGCAACATCACCATATAATTATATGCCCTTTGTTGGGTTGCTTATGATGTTTTTTTGCTTCATTTTCATATTGTAGCCTATGCAGAAAACAGCTATGATGGCGGCATAAATGCAAGTGCAGACGATGTTCATCTTTCGGCGGTTGGCATGGGTCGCCTCAATGTTGTATATGCCCATGGCGATAGTGGTGATGCATGGGGTATAGACAAGAATGTTGAAAATAGCTCCCAAGTCATCGCTTTTCGCACGAAAGCCCAAGAGCATCTGCAAGAGATATTGTATGGCAAGTCCCATCATACCTGCAAGTATCAGCCAGCGTGACCACTCATAGCGTCGGTTGGCCCACTTCATGTGCAGGTGGGTGATGCCGAGGATAAGGGCATTGATGAGCATGAATATGAAACATGCAAACTGGAGGAAATATAAGGGGGCCATATTATTATTTTCTATTTTGTTGTTACTTTCTTGTATTTCTGGTTGCTTGCCGTAGGATTATCCGGATTAGTCATCTGCAAATATCCGGCTGCAACAAGAGAGGTGATGTAACGCTCACGGTTCTTGGAATGCATGCTGACTCCAATTCTGTCAAGTATCTCTTTGGTGGTTCGAGGAACTGAACAGAAATTGACTATGTCCCTTTGCTTGTTAGACAATGACACTTTTGGAGTGTCAGAGTGTCTAAGTCTGGTGTCTAAGTCGGTGCCAGAGTGTCTAAGTCGAGTGTCTAAGTCGCTCTCAGAAGTGTCTAAGTTGGTGTTAGAGTGTCTAAGTCGAGTGTCAGAGTCTTCGACTTGGTTACTTTTCCCCTCGACTTGGTTACTTTCTTCTCTCCAAACCGTGATGACAAATTCCTGCGCCTTGTCATTATTCATAAACGTGACATTGATATCTTCGTCCAGTGCACGAGTGATGCCACTACCTACACCAGTGTATGGCAGCAAGTATATAGCATTGTTAAAAAGGAACATATTGCGAGGCATGGATGTTCCAGCCTTGATGTCATCAATAGTGAGTCCATTAGGCAATGCACCAGGACTGTGAATCTCAACACGATTATCGAAAATGAAAATGCGAACAGGGGCTTTCATGTTCAACGAGCGATGCACAAGGCTGTTTACCGTGAACTCAACCAAGCTTGTGTAAGGTATTTCCAACTTACCCATGCTGTTGAATTCATCTCCAACCTGCACATTATGCAGATTACGAGTGAAGAAATCCATGATAGTGTCATACTGATGAAGCAGATTTCCCTCCATATCTGCATCATTCACTTTGTCACGGAACACCTTGCTGCCGACACTGTTGCCTGCAAAACAGATACACTTGGCTGTCATCATTGGCAACCAACGTTGGGTGTATTTGCCAAACAGAAGCATGGCAGCAACGGTCAGAGAACCATCAGGACGGATAAATCGCAGATTGCGAAGTATCTTCTCACAGTCATGTCCCTTAGCGATGGCAGAGCAAATCATATCAAGTGATGCTTCATTAAAAGCGTCACCAGTCAAGCCTTTCTTCTCCAAAACTCTTTCAAAACGGTTGCCAAGAAACTGCTTGATGGTCGTTGACAGTTGCATCCCTAACACCAGCCTCGTCTGGAGCAAAACTACCGCAGTCGGTCATCATTTCTGCAAGTTCTGCATTATCGAACACTTTACGCTTGTCGGCACCATTCTTCACCCATACGATTCCCTTGTTGTCATGATAAGGTTTGTTGAGTCCTTCCTTCACAGTAGCAACAACCAAGTTGCCATCCTCAACTTCAACAGTATCTATCTTTATCAGAATGGATGGCACTACGTTTTCTGAAGCAATGTCACTCAACAAGTTGGTTGTTTCTTGTACCTCAGAATACGACAAGGCATTGGTTTCTCCGGTCTTATCCTTTATACCAACTACCAACTTGCCCCCATGTGAATTACTGAACGCCACTAACTCACAGGCAATATCATATTTGTCGAGAATGCGTTCCTTGAACTGCACCCCCGACACCTCGCCAGCGTTTATCTGTTTCAATATATCGTCCATCATTCTTTGCCATACATTATTATAAAATAAGTAAATACGCTTGCAAAAGTACGAAAATAAATTTAGAAAAAGGTAAAATATTCGCAAAACATTTACGAAACATGCAAATAATTGAGTATTTAGCAATATGATTCCTTTCATTGATAATCATAAAATACGAGCGAAAAAAGGTTATTTTGGAGATTTTTGAGTTATTACTAACACAGAGATGATACAAATATCATTTCATTGACCTGCACAATCAAAAGACAAAACCGGAAAATTATAGCTCAGGAGAGATTGTCTAACCACGGACAATCTCACCTGAGCCGATATTCAAAGAAATTTAGAAGAAGTTACTAAAACATTACAGAATTCCCTTCTCTCTTAGCCTCAGTGGCAGGAAAATCGTAAAACTTTGATGTCTCACAATACGGGGTAAGCCGATGACTTATGTTAAAAAACTTACACTCCTTTCTTGCTCAGCATCGCCAATTTCTTCTTAAGAAAATAAACGACAATGCCATTAAAAGGATAATAGACAGCATGACCATTACCATCATCATGCTTGTTAGACCACTTTTCTAGTTGATCCTTAACATCTTTCTGCGTCCACAAAATATGTTTTCCTCTTTTGGAGATTATTCCTTCAATAACTCCTCGTAGAGTCTGCTCCCTATTACGCTTCAAAATCTCATGATTTAAATTCAATTTTTCGTTGAGTTCCTTATCCCAACTTGCATTGCTTGACAATATTGTACCATTAAGTCTATATCTAATACTATCAGTACACTCCTTTTTGAGAGGTGACCACTCGATAATATCGTTACCTTTCCTTACATCACAATGACTTTCTCCACCCCCTATCTGGCCAGGACAGCACATCAGCAGATTTCCATAGCTGAAAACTTCATCAGGATACTTATCACGACAATGCCAATGCTCTATACGATGATCCTCTGTGGACATTTTATCCCTTACAGGAATTCGACGTTCACAATAGGCACATAAATAGCCCTGCTCACGATACAGAGATTCCTGTAGTGCAGGAATACCGCTGAACTGTACCCCAGGAATATTCTTGTATTCTGTCCACTCCTTGGGTTCTGCTGATTTTCTTATATGCATATTCTTCTAATTTTCAAGAAACAACAACATAGATTCTGCACGTGATAGCTCTGGAATTGTGTCAGAATACTTTTCACGCATTGAGCCTAATTCCGACTTTGCTTCAGCAAACTTCTCCTCATCGATTAATGTAAAAAGATGTTTCAACTTTTCTTCCACCTCTGCCACACGGGAGCGTTTGCCCATATAAGTCTCTAGAATCGTAGAGGCATCCATACCATAAGTCACAATTGACTCAGCAGTATAATTACCATTCTGATATTGCAAATGAACCACTTCATTATCATCATTAGTCTCCACACTCGACAACACCATTGGAGCATGAGAAGAAACTATGAACTGAATTTTAGGAAATGCTCGATGAAGAGATTGCAAGACTACCGACTGCAATTCCGGATGCAGATGCAAATCCACTTCGTCTATCAGCACAACTCCCTGCGTTTCATGACAACACTCCATTCCGTATTTCTTGCCATTCAGAATATAACAACGTACAGACAAGTCCGTCACAATATTTACAAGTCTCTTGTAACCATCACTCAAATTTCGTGAGTCAATTTCTCTGCCATCGATAAAATGGAAATAGACAGCTTTCTGCAATGGACGTATTGACACATTTCTGATAATATTACACCCCCTATCACCCAAAGCTTCCCTTATAGCGCATAGCACAACTTCTATTTCGTTAAGCGACTTCTGTCCTTCTTGCAGGATGAGCAATCGATACATCCAATAATCAAAGAATCCATCCCCCTGCAAACATTCGTAATAACCGAACGAACGAGGTTGGTAATATTTACAGAAGATAGAACGATCTAACTTGCGACTACTGTGAATGTCTTCTGTTGAGAAAGCAGCGAAAAGTGGTAGGGCTATACTCCCATCATCTTCTGTTGAAAGATCATGATATAACGAATGAGTATAATCACGCAAAGGCTTGATACCAGAAATTGCAGTACGATTTTTCTTGCCAGTTCGGCTCAGAATCATATTTTTAAACTCTGCTAAATCGTAGGATATGTTCACTTGTCGTTCTAAAGACTCTACTCCATCACGCACCTCGCTCATAAAGTCATCATTAGAGATTCCAATAAAACGAGTGTTACTATCGGAAAAACCTGAAAAAAATGAGCTCATTGCTATCTTTAGACCACGCAGGATAGAAGTCTTACCACAACCGTTCACACCAAACAGTAAGTTTACTGCTGGTTTGAACTGCAAGTGATATTCTCCGAAGCAACGGAAATTATTGAAAGTTATCGACGTTATATTCATATGATATTTCTAATTGATACTTGCCTACAAAAGTACGACTAAAAAAGCAATTTGCCAAATATTTCTCTTATTATTTACGCTCAACTATTACTTTTTCAGCAAAAAATGAATTCTGCAAGGATACCACCGCCCTAACTACCTGTTTTTATATAGTTAGGGCGGTACTATCGCAACATCACCATATAATTATATGCCCTTTGTCGGGTTGCTTACATACCCCACTTGCTCCTCATACTGATCAAACCCGATGCTGATGTCGGCACCGTTTTTCTCGAACAGCGCAAGGAGTTCTTTCTGCATTTCGGGAGAGATGAGGATGGCGCCACGCTTGGCACGGCAATAGGTGGATTCGCTGAAATAAGAAGTGCGATGCCAGAAATGATACGTGTTGCCCGATGGCATGGAATCAAACATGCGTTTGAAACCACGAGCCATGCGGAGTATCTTCTTGATAAGACGAAACTCGCAGCCCTGCTCCGATGGAGACAAGATGTTGGGATTGATAACACTGAAAGTTTCCTCCGTTAATGACTTCTGTAAATAAAGATGATAACGGGCACATGTGACCTTTACTGGGCATGACTCCTTGAGACATACCGAATCTGCTGTATAAATATTTACCTTACTCATTTTCTTGAAAATTTAATTAATCTTTAATCTTTCTATTATTATTCTATAATCATATTTTTATGGATGATACAGGTAGGTCTGGCTAGTTAACTGTTTACGTAGAACAGTTAACTGGCGGAACCGGAACAGTTCACTGTCTTACCTAGAACAGCCAACTGTCTTCATATCTGCTAGTTGGCTGTCCATACGGCATAGTAAAACCTGCCATAAGAGATAGGAGCACAAGACCACCCCCTGGGATTCTTGATTCCGAGAATTTAATAAATAATGGAGTCATGAAATACTCTTCACTCTTCACCCATCCCTCGCACCTCCCGATAAACAGGGCGTTTGGCGAGGTGAAGAGTAGGCTCAACTCTTCACCACTCTTCACCACTCTTCACCCAAGTCTCAGCGACTACCCATAAAGGAGGCATCCGGCAATTCCAATTACCAAGCCTCCTATTTCTGCTTGAGTTCGATGAGCAGATAAGCCTGTCCCTTCTTGACCTGGAAATATCTGAACCATTTTCTGTCAGCATCTCAGATGACACGTTTTTTACAATTCCTCATGCTATCATTATTTTTTAAGATGTTCCATTATGGGTGAAGAGAGGTGAAGAGTGGTGAAGAGTTGCGGGACCTCTTCACCTCGCCAAACGCCCTGTTTATCGGGGGTTGCGAGGGATGGGTGAAGAGTGAAGACTATTTCAATAAGTTCTTTACCTGTACGTTCAAGAACTGCAAAGATAACTCCCGTCAAAATTTATAACCAAATTCATATACTTACAAGTTTGGAATCTAGCGACAAAAATTAGGGGGTTTGAGAGGCTGGAAATCCCTGTTTTCTGCTCTCTATTAAGAATAAGACCTATAGTTGTACGACTATAAAGTTACAGTTGTACGACTATACATGCTATGGTTGTACAACTGTAGAGTTATGGTTGTACAACTATAGGGGTTATAGTTGTACAACTATAGATTTTCCTCAACGCCACCATCTTGTCATAAAATCACAAGTGTCTGATTACCATCTCCTTTCCAGTTTTCTTCATATTTACGATATTCTCAAAGAAATAATAAGCGTCTGAAAATACGAGAATCTCAGGCAAGTTAATGTAAAGAAAAGTCTTTCTTTATAACGCCTTAGCCCATTCTTTTTCAACCTACACCTCATCTATTCTATGCAATTTCCAACCATCAAACTGCATGATGATTCTATGCAAATGGGTTCCCTGACGCAAAGCCTCAACTCTCGGAGCCTCGGCATATTTTCTGATTTGAAGTTCTGCTTCCTCCCATTGCTTGGCTATCTGCTCCTCATGCACCTTTCCAGACATTCCCTTTTCTTTCTTTGGAATTAATTTTAATTCCAAGATATAACTATGCTTCGTTGGATAATGCGTCAAATCAGGCAAGAGGAAGAAATCACAATAACCATGATTCAATTCCAACTCGGGAGCCGTATAATAATAGCTATTAAGGCTCATACCTATCATCCTGATACTCTTCCAGCAAATAGCCGTAATATTGCTTGCGAACATTATTATTAGAGCCCACTTTAAAAAGTAAGGCCTGTTTAAAATGTTTATATTTCACGATAATAA
>USJX01000042.1 GCA_900555035.1 uncultured Prevotella sp. | reverse complement strand
TCACTTCCTTTCTTATCCTTTCCAACCAATTTTGGAGGACTAAGATATTCTTGACGTCCTGCTCCTCGTTGTTCATGGCGATGTAGACGCTGATAGCGCCGACAATGGCCACCACTCCTGCCAGAGCGTAGCAGAGGTTTACCACATAGGGTACGTATGCCGCAATCTGCGTAGCTACTTCCTCCATGGCACTGGTTCCTGCATCATAGCCGGTGTTAGCCAGCGACTGAGCGAAGGCACCAACAGGCGAAAGGATGGTGATACATACGGCCAAGACTCCTGTCTTGACACGTGACCCCATGCCCTGTACCCAATCTACCGTAGAAGTGATAGCGTTCTTGAAAAACTGTTTCATTGCTTCTTGACGTTTTTTTTGGTTTAACATTCCGTGAATTAACTCCTATTGTGGTTCGCGAATACAATATTCTAAAATATGAAATTCATGTTCTGATAACCGAAGAAGGCTGGCATGACTATCATTGCTCCTATCATAAACAGGATGCCACCGAGAAGCATCATAATACTCTTGGTGATGTCGCCCTCGTGGTTGTTCATCTTGATGTATATCTGCAAAGCTGAAACGATAACCATGATAGCAGCCACAGCGTAGAGAATATCAACCGTATAAATCATCATCGTTCCGACAAAAGAGGTTGCCTCTGCCAAGCCGTTTGCACCCCAGGAATAGTCCACCGCTCCACTCTTGGCTGATGCCGTCTGGCAGACGGTAAGAGACAAAAGGGAAAGGAATACTCCGAATGGGATGTGATTAGTAGTTGGTGACTTCATCATGGGTCTCGATATTTAACTGTCCTGCTCTCTGCTCTCGTATAACACGGGTTAGGTCAAAACTGTCCATCTGATTGCCCTTGCTGGCTATAGACAGCAATGACGCATTGACCATATTTGCCTTCTCCTGGGCTTCGTCTGATACCGGCGGCTCGACTAACTCGGTAACACCATACTTAGGGGTCAACAAGTCCGGGTCGAAAGCATCATTTACATCGAAGTCTTTCTTGTCTGTATCATCTTCCGGCTTCTCCTCAAAATATTCGATGCCAGGCACAGGCTCTTCGTCATCCTCCAACTCCGACGTTTCTTCTGCTGATACACCATCCTCTAATGGTTCTTCAGCCACTGGCTGCTCATCATCACCTGGAACATCAGGTGCATCATCGTGTACGTCGGCACCCTCTGTGCCTTCTTCGTCCGCGGCTTCATCAACAGCGGTCTCACCCTCATCAACCGTGGTTGTTGATAATGGTTCCTCTTCATTGGCTTCTGCAATATCAACTGGCTCAGCAATAACAGGCTCCGGAGATGAGAAGCTGAATCCTCCAGTCTCAGTGTTCTCAATGACATTACGGGGAACAACGTCATCATCTGAATCCGAATCTGAGAAGCCATCAGTGTTGATGGTTTCTTCGGTGGCAGCATCGGACTTCTTTCTTGCTGTCATGTCTATGGTTATCATGGCTGCATAGTAGAGTATGTAGCCTAATGTCAGTACGATGGCGAAAATTACGAATGTGCTCATTGTGGTCACTTTTGGTTTTGTTCGTTGTCAAAATTTCGATGCAAAATTAGAGTGATTATCCCCCTCCATCGTAAAATATAGAGAAGATACCGCAATATTTTGGGGTAAATAAATGAATTGGTTCTAACCACGAAATCAAGTAGAACCAACATATAAACGACAAGAGCTTTTCAAGCACTCTGACAAAGCACAAAAAACGGCAGACTCCACATTCGCAGCCTACCGTTCATTCTATATATCTATAGTGATTTTTCAGAAGAGATTCTTGGCATCCCCTTTCATTCGCCCATCTACCGGGCCATTTTTCCGCTCGTAACTTTTGATGGCCTTTCCAAAAGCAGCATTGACAACTTCCTTAATCTGCAAACCTTCACGTTTGGCGATAATACGTATCTTTCGGAGAATGTCGGACTGGACAATAGTACAGAAGCGCTCTTCCGAGACTTCTTCACTCAATTCCCTCTCTGTGTCGAGATTCTTTACCCTGACATTGGGTTCCTGATTTGGAGGCAGCTCAGAAGCCGGGGAGATTTGCGTTCCTGTCAATCCTGTAAAAAGTGCATCAAGATTCTTGTTATTCATAATACTGCCCCCTTTCCTTCCTGGAGCATCCTTTCAAGGAACTCCTCGGCAAAACTCAGGTAATCCTTTGCGCCATTGCTTCTTGGGTCATAGTCAACAATGTTGGCATTCTCCAACGGGGCTTCTGCCAGCCGGACATTCTTACGTATCTTCGTGCGGAACACGGTGTCCCCCAATGCCTGACGCAGGTTGTTCTCAATGCCTTTGGAGAGGTTGCTGGCCTCCCAACGGGTGATAAGGATGCCACTGACATGGGCTTGGGGATTGAGCCGGGCATGTACCATCTTGATAAAATCGTTAATCATGGTCAGCCCCTTGAACGGCAGCACCTCAGCGACCAGCGGAATAAGAATATCAGTGGATGCGGTAAAGGCATTGAGTGTCATCAGTCCCAACGAGGGTGGACAGTCAAAAAGGATAAAGTCATAGGTTTCTACGGCTTTACTCTTAATGAGAAGATCTGACAAGATACGTTCCCTTGCAATGGCAGATGACAGCTCGACATCAGCCATGGCAAGTGTGAGAGAGGCAGGGATAAGATGCAAATGGTCATGAAGTATGACAGTTGGGAGTGTTTCAACTTTTCCCATCATGGCTTCATAAATGGTGGCTCCGTCACTGAAAGACACAAGCGAAGTTGTAAGGTTGGCCTGTGCATCGAGGTCAACAAGCAAGACCTTATAGCCCTTGCTGGCAAGAATACTGCCAAGGCTGCTGGTAGTAGTGGTTTTGCCAACGCCTCCCTTATGGTTGGCAACAGCGATAATTCTGGATTTCATACGATATATACAATTATAATCTTCTATTTGGCTTTGGATTCCATAACGACCTTATGCTCATTGTACCACTGGAGGATTTCCTTCTGAGTAGTGGTAAGCAACTGGGGACGATTGCAAAAAGAGGCAAGCAGCTTCTTACCGTCCTTGTTGTCTGGCAAGCGAAGTACTGGAATACCACCAGTACGGGTGATACTGATGCCATTATCCTTCGCCAACTTCTCTGCCTTGTCACCACAGACCTCAATCGAATGGGTGTCTGTGAGTTGCAACACTAATACAGTGTCCGCAGGTATGTTCTTAGACTTGATATGGACAAAGGCAAGCTTGGCTTCCATCACATGATCAGCCGGAACATCGCCCTCCGTCTTGTACGTTCCTTCATTGACTGCTTCAACATGGAATAACAGCGGACGTTCCTTCGTCATGGCTTCAAGATTAAGCAACTGACCGACACGGGAACTGATTTTGTCTTCAGCAACGACTTCCTTGCGGAACTTCGGTTCCTGTGACAGACTGCCGGTATTCTCCTTGGCAGTCAGAATATAGCCGTTCTCCACTCTTTCCAGGGTGAAGAACAATGGAAATGGACTATTCTGTTGGTTCATATTCTATTGGGTTGGATGATTGGTTTTCAGGAAAAGACCTGCCAACACGTTCTTTCATCGTGCGCAGGTCGATGTCATAATTGGCACAGATGCTTTCATAGTCAAAGGCAAGGACACGCTCCTGGTCATAGAACAACTCACAAATGCCGTTCTCATTGGTCTTACGGACGGGATTGCCAGTCTCATCATAGACATAGAACTTCAGGGCTGAGTGGGTCTTACCAAGATACTCCGAGGTACTGGTCAGGTATGACAACAGAGACTCGTCGGGTATCATCTGCTTACCCTCACGCTTTGCCTGTATATTGGCTTTGGCAAGACAAATCTTCTCGCGGACAAAGAGAACGTAGGTGTCCTTCCCGAAATCGATGGTCTTAGGTGGAGATTTTTTCTGGCTTACCTTCAGGCTACCGACATAACTGATCTTATAGTCCTGACCTTCCTTGATGTCACCCAACTGACGAGACTTGGAGAACATAGACCAGAACATACTTATCTCATCAGTACTGTTGCAAAGCGAGAATTGATATTCAAGACCTCGAAGACATATATCCTTGACTCTCTTTGCATTGAAAGGCAGTCCTTTGACAAATGGTTCCAGTGTATAGAAGGTGGCCAGCATCATTGCCCAGTTGTTGATGAAACGCTCACCGATAACATTATAATCAACCTCATCCTTGATTTCGTTCAGTGCCCGTTCCCAAGCCTTTTGCCATCGGGTCTCAAAGTTATCACGGAAATGCAACAGCTCAACAGTTATGTTTGTCGGACAGGCATTACGAAGTTGAATGAGCTTGTGAAATTTATCCGTTTCCTCTTTAGTACGCTCACTTCGTTGGGATTCCAGGAAAAGGACACGGGAGAACAGCGCAGCATCGGCGGTCGGCATCTCCTGGCCTGTCAGTATCACTCCACAATCAACATTGGTACTTTCCCTTCGCTCACCATCTGCACTGCGTTTAGAGCGTCCGGCATTGTCATAGATACCTTTAAGAAAGTCAATGTGCTTATGGCTGAGAGAGTTCTTGTATTCATCGAAGTGGACAATCATGTTGCTGACCTCCGCGCACTTGTCACCCATTGCATAGTAAGTCGTGCTCTCCAAATTACTGACCTCCGGGTTGCGCTGAAACATGCTGATGATGCTTATGGCAAACTCCGTCTTTCCCGTGCCTTTCTTACCGTAGATATTCAGCAAAGGAAAAGAGCGCGTACTGTCGATGATGATGTCACGGAACAGGGAGGCCATATAAAAGCAAAGCGCCACCACCCCATTGTCACCATAAAGCTCGACTATAAGCGAAAAATACCGCTCCAGAGATATATCCATATTTGGCTTGTGCATAAAACGACGTTCGTTGACAAACCCCGTGCGGTTCGACTTATGGATCTTAGACATGGCTGGCAAGTAGAAATTCTCGGTGTCAAGACGGATGATGCCATATTCGTCGACCGGTTGCCACTTGCCACCATAGACAATACCATTGCAGAAAGCATAGAAACCCTTTTCACCGATGTTGTTCCAGCCCATCTGAGGGACACGAAGGGCTTCCTCAGTCTTTTCATACATGAAGGCTTTCAGCAGCTCGTATTTTTCCTGCTTCTCAAAGAAACGGAAATTTCCCTTGCCCTCAATCTGGTCTTTGAAACGATCGAGTTTTGTGACATCCATCTGGCGCAGCTCAATGGTTTTGCGGATGCCACTCTCATTCTCCAACTCAAAGATACGGGTTGGCGACTTATCATCAGCGATTAGGAACAGCGGATGGATGACGAAGTTAGTCCAGTCCCGTTCCCGTCCCTGTTGGTCAAGGTCGTAATAATGGCGACCACGACGATAGAAACGGTAGCCCTCCAGCTCGTCATTCTTCTGCATGGCCTGACGATGTTTCTGCTCCTGAAGCCGCCTTGCAGCGTCGGCAAGGGCAGTCTTCCAGACAGCGGCCTTTCTGAACTTGCCTTTCAGGTCACCAAGCAAAGAGGCTTGCATGACATCGCTCTGGACATATACCAACAGGTCACAGACTTCACTGATGGTCTTCAGCTGGTCATCATTGGTGCCATCCAAGTCATAGTGCTTGTCGGCATACCAAAGGATAAAGTCTTTCTCCGTCAGGGTTTCCCATTGGTCCATGCTGGTGATATAGGAGTCGGCATCCTGTTTGACCTTCCCATCCGTAGGGATTTCCCTCACTGACACCTGGAAGCCAAGCTCTGTGGCAAGTCGGCCATTCTTGAAGACGAACTGTTCGCCCTTTCCGAACCGTTCCCCTTCTTTCGGTACATCGGCATCAGGGATAAAACACAACGAACAGCCGAACCTACAGAAGGTGTTCAACTGTTCTTTTGACCATGCACCGCCCAAGGAGGCTACGACATTGGGAATGCCCAATGATTGCAGTCGCATCACATCGGGCGCTCCTTCGACAAGATAGACCTTACCTGACTGCCGAGCCGCTTTCAAGGCAACATCTATGCCAAAGATGCTCAGCGATTTTTTGTAGATGGGACTGTCCTTGCCATTGAGGTATTTGTTTGTAGCCTGAGGATTCAGCGACCTGGCGGTAAACGTCACAATACGACCATATCGGTCACGCTGTGGTATCATCAGCCGACCACGGTAAAAATCATAATAATGGTCTGGATGGTCTTCTTCTTGTGCTATCAAACCTAGCTCTAACAACAATTCTGTTTTCAGCCCCTGTTTCCTGGCAAAAGCAAGGAACTGGTTTCCTTTTAAGGGTGCATAACCCAGTCCCAGCGTCTTGCAGAACTCCCGTTCCCAGCGGTCTTCTGCATACAAGCGACATCGGGCCGACTCTTCGCAATCTGCCTCATATTGTTGTCTGAAGAAGTCATAGGCGAACTTATTGCAGATAAAAAGGCTCTCCCTATGGTGTTCGGCTTCTATCTCCTCATCTGTCTGTTTGGAATAAAGGTCACTGGTATCAACATCAGGACAATATGTTTTCAACAGAAACTTTACGGCTTCCACGAAGTCAAAGCCTTTCAGCTCCTGGACAAAACTAATGATGTCGCCACCCTTGCCGCAGCCGAAACACTTAAACATGTTCAGCGAGAGATCCAACATCAAAGAAGGTGTCTTCTCGCTATGGAAAACGCAACAGCATTTCTTGCGATTCTTTCCGGCATTCAGTAGTGAAGTGCCTGGACATAAGTCCATCACAAGCTGGCTGATGTCAACCCTTGACTTGATGGTATCTATGTATTTTTCTTTTATCATATCAAATTTCATTGAGAAGAAGCCGAATCATTCAGCAAACTCCGCTCTCCAGCAGTTAGTCTTGATGATACTGCCCAGCTCCCTGATAATAACGGGGGACAAAGGGCGAATAGCGGTATTTCTGGCAACACACAACAGTCTGTGCTGCCAAGAATGTGGCGAACCACCAAGACGTAAACTGATGAATGCCGTAAAACGACCTTTCTCACCGCGTGTCAACTGCTCATAATATGCAGCAATATCTTTTTGCGTCATTTGCTCATTATATTGTGTTAAATCTTCCAATTTACTTTGTTAATTCAAGAATAATGCGTAATTTTGCACGCAAATTTAGCTCAAAATATTGAAATAGAAAAATAATACGCTCAATTTATTGAGGATATTAGAACATATTAACATATTAAATGTAAGATTTGTCATTTATGCTTAACATTGATCTGGTAGATAATCTCTACGCGAGTCTCTCAAAAGAGCAACAGCAGAACCTCTGCTCTCTTCTTTTCAAAAACAGCAAACAGACCATGAATTATTTCAGGCGCACGAAGGACATCAGCCTCTCCAAACTTGAAACTTTGGCCGACTTCTTTCATATGCCGCTGGATTATTTCAGGCTGGGCAATTCATTCGCAACGAACAATGTCAATGGTAACAACAACTACATTGGCAATGTCTCTCTCAGCAACAACCTCCTTATCGAGAATGACTCTCTTCGCAAAGAGGTCGAAAGCCTGAAAGAGACCCTAAAGGCTAAAGACGAAGCCCTGAAAGCCAAGGACGACTTGATACAAGCAAAGACCGATTATATTGAGGCTTTGAAGGCTCAGTCTTCCTCAAAATAATGAGCAAATAACCACCTGTAATTTCCTTGGCTTTTGCAACTACAAAGATTGACACTAATGCGTAAATAAAGACTTCGGATTTTCATAACCCCAAGAAAGGTGCTTAATTCACAAGCACCTTTTTTTTATTGTTCTCACACATACACAACCATTCTTTTTTATCATTCAAGAATGAAGGCTCACTTTCCCTTCTTCTATCATTCCGAATTCCTCCTTTCCATCCCTGTCGTAGTCCATATCCTGATACCTTACAGGCTGCTTATACTACATTCTCAATCTCTTTCCCATTCCTTCATTTATTACATTCCACGGCAAAGCCCCTTTACCTGTCAATGGACATTCATCGTTCTGCATGCTTCCTACTTATAGCGGAATGATACGGCACCCCTCGCATATTCTTCTCCGTCCGATGGCCAAGACTTACTTTGTCTGAGCGTTGTCCTGTCGGGCATCCTCCTTATCGTATCTGTCACTGAATTGTTCTTATTCCGACTTCCTCATTGATGACTTTTCCGGGCGAAGCGAGTACAATTACTTTTTCCGTCGCAAAGTTAGTGCAAGCCGTATTCTGCAAGTACCAGGTGCCTTATTCCCTGAATTTTTTCAAAAACTTTTTGCTGTCTGTCCCAGCCAATAAAAACTTT
The DNA here is from genome assembly GCA_900555035.1 of uncultured Prevotella sp. Classification (GTDB taxonomy): domain Bacteria; phylum Bacteroidota; class Bacteroidia; order Bacteroidales; family Bacteroidaceae; genus Prevotella. The sequence goes on along the minus strand of USJX01000042.1, from coordinate 16,636 downwards.
TCTGGCCCAAGGGTGAAATAATTCGGTAATTCCTTGCATTCACATACTTCCCTTGCCAACTCTGATAGCAACGTAAAAAATAAATGTTTCACTTCTAAAAATTCAAAACAATGAAAAAGATCGAGAACAATTTCGCAGTAACAGGTTTCGTAGGTAAGGATGCAGAAATCCGTCAGTTCACAACCGCTTCAGTAGCACGTTTCTCACTGGCTATCGGCCGTAACGAGAAGAACGGCGAGGAAAACAACCGCGTATCGGCTTTCATCAACGTGGAAGCATGGCGTAAGAACGAGAACGCCGAATCATTCGACAAGCTCACCAAGGGTGCAATGCTCACCGTGGAAGGTTACTTCAAGCCTGAGGAATGGAGCGATCAGGAAGGTGTCAAGCATCAGCGAGTGCTGCTGGTAGCCACCAAGTTCTATGAGACTCCCGACAAGGAGGAAGAGACTCCTGCGGAGAAGAAGAAAACTTCAAAGAAGAAGGCCATGTGAGCCTTCTTCTTCCCTCTGCAAAGCAGATTTCCTGAATAAAGGGAAAAGAAAAGAGTTAGATTTCATTCGTTTATTCATCATCAAACATTTTAGATTATGCTTTACACGCACACTATCGGACGCATCGGCAAGGATTGCCAAGTCATCACAGGAACGCACGGAACATTCATGGCGGTTGACATAGCCGTTGATGATTACTCCAAAGGTCAGAACATCACTACATGGGTAAGGGTACGCAGCAGCCGAGAGAACCATGTCCGTCTGGCTGAATACCTCACCAAGGGCAGGCTCATTCTCGTAGAGGGAACTATCTCCACATCCCAGTGGAAAGACCGCCAAGGCGAGAGCCACACACAAATCTCCATCAATGCGGACAGCATCGCTTTCGTCAATGCAGGGAAGAAAGAGGAGCAGAACGACAACCCGAAGAAGGCTGCCAAGAAAGGAGCTAAGGCGAAGAACACACCCCAGCCACCGCTGGACGCTCCAGCACCTGACGAGAAGGACATGCCATTCTAACGAAGAAAGGAGGATGCAATGAGATACGCAAGGCTATTTGTTCCCTATCGTGGATATTGGGACATCAGCGTGGATTTGGATAGCATAGACGGTGGCTATCATGGCTATCAGTACACCTGCATCGTATTAGGCAGTGGAGCAGAAATAACCTGCTATAGGGATGAATTTGAATTTGTAGACTAATAAAGGTGAATATGGATTGGCACATCGTATATGCAAAGTTTGACGGATGCAAAGGCTTCAAGGCTTTTGACGTTAACGAGGGAAGACAAGTCGGAAATCTGATTTACGCTTCTCTGATGGAGAACACGGAGGACACCCGGCAGAAACTACAGAAGCTGGCAGACTTGAACAAGGAGTATCACCTTGTGCTGCAACTTCGCAGGAAAGGCAGAGTGTGCTTCCAGACAAAGTAAAAGGTAACGGGCAGACTAACCATCTGCCCATAAATTCTAATCATTATGGCAAAGCAAAAGACTGAAAACAAAGAGTATAAAAGACTCTTGGAAAAACACGAGGCTCTTAACAACCTCACGGATGAAGTTCTTGACACCCGCAGGGAGTGGTTCATTCAAGAGGTCATCAACCACTATGACATGGTGGAGATAGGAACGCTCTATTTCGGTGATATGGCTATTGACGTGGAGAGCATCTACTATGACAAAACGGAGCATCGTCTGATGGTTCATATCTCCAGCAAGGAAATGGAGGGTGACATCATCTACACATCCCTGCAGAGGGAAAAGCAAGGCAAACTGGTGGAACTGGTATTCGAGGAAATGAAGTGCCTCGAAGAAGGACCGACGTTGCTTGGCATGATGATTGACGGAAACAACATCTTGTATCGAAACGTCTTCATCAAGGAGCTGAATGCCGAAGTCAAGGTGACGACCGAAGAGGTTTTTGAAGCACATATAGAGGAAGGCAGCCCCGATGACGACAAGTTCTACTGCTATGTACCGGCAGAGGAGTTCTTCAAACTCAATGACATTGATTTTGAGAAATACGTCAACAAGAATTTCTAAAGGCAACGGGCAGACTCGCTCGACCTCTGGTCGCTTGCCAGAGCAAGAACCACCTGCCCACAATTCTTTATGATTATGGATAGTGTGACAGACAAGAAAAAGGATCAGATTAAGGCTCTGATTGAAAAGATGAAACAGGAAGGTAAGCCCATAGATTGGGCTACCATCGTACTGTGCTGAAGCCAGCGAGTCCTGCCTGGTTGGGCAGGACTTATTCATTCTCCTCTCATGGCGCATATCCCTCAGAAAGTGTCCTACGTCGGTGAAGCACAGCTGCACTGACCAAGGACACCTTCTTCGGGATGGGCAAACACGAAACGACAGGCTTCATCAGTCGAGGATGATCTCCGTTGGAGTACATGCTCTTCATCTGAATCCCGTCCATTCGTCTTTTGTTTGCCCTGCTATGCCATTGACCTCATTCTTCGCTTCTGCTTTCAGGGTATCAAAGAACTTACGCCCACCCGAAAGCGGAACGGCAGGGCTGGTTCTGCTATTGAGCCGATGGCACGATAGCGGAACGGATGAACGGCGAGAGGACAGAGACCTTTCTCCCTGGCATCCACAGGGCTGACTACATTCTTCGCCAGCTCAGTTTGATGTCCTTTCCGAAGTGGTCTTTGTTCACTCGCTTTGACGTTCATCTGGCAGCCGTACCGTTGCCGCTACCCACCGTCATTCATGTATGACTTAATTTGCATCCTGCAATTCAGCCGTTCAGTTCCATTACCATTTTCTTTCGATTTATCATATCGGCTTTGTATAGCTGGGGAATCATTTTTCTGCGAAGTTACCTTGGATTTTGCAAACTGCAAGGCGTGTCCTGTGAACAATCTTCCTTTAGGCAAATTTTGCTTAAAGAGTATTCTTCACGACAGTCTTGCCTTATTTGCCCTATCCGCACTTCTGAAAGCAGAAAAATCTTCCCGCAACACAGCCGAAAGGCTTTGATAAAAGGGGAAAAAATTTCAAGCAATATGGCAACAACGCAATTCAACAACCGACTGATTACTCCAGAGCTGACAGAGGCTCTGAGCAGTTATCCCCTGTATTCTCAGGACGCGAAGAAGAAGGATGCTCTTTGCATCGCAGTGTTTTACCTTGGCAATATCCGCTGGTACATCATGGAAGGACAGCAGGAAGGCAATGACTTCACGCTCTATGGCATCGTTACTGGACTGCAAGAGACGGAATACGGCTACCAGTCTGCAACCGAAATGGCAAGTATCACCTATGATGCAAGCGAGTACGGACTCGGCACTTTGAGGATTGAGCAGGACAAGGATTTCAAGCCTTGCACCCTTGCAGAGATTGAGGACGCAGAACTGCAAGCATTCCTCTCACGGCTCTATGATAAATACTAATGTATAACCCTTAAACATATCAGATTATGAAGATTATCGTAATGGACAGCGCCAACGTGCGCATCGAGGTTTTGAACGTAGCCGACCACATGCTGGAGGACGAAATAGAATTGTTCCTTTCCAAGCACGGATATTCGTTGAACAACATTTCTTGGATGGCAGCACCCATCGACTTTGTGCCAGTGCAGTTCCATGAGTATGACACCGACAAGGAGAACGGCGAAGAAGTTCACGTCACACGTAGCGGACGTCTGAAGGACTTTTCCATCTATGACAGTGTGCAGGAGGTGAAGCACCGTGAGCAGGAAGAACTTGCAGCAGCACTTAAACTTCATGGCGAGAAGGTGGATGATGGCTATGAATGGCACTTCGAGGGTGAATGTCCCATCGTAGCTGCATACGACTATGACGAGCCTTGTGACGTGGTAATCCTTTCCGTCAGAGCGAACAAGGATGGAGGTCTCACCATCATAGGTGACGAGAAGAACGACCGGGGAAATGAGCATGAGATTGAGGCAGATGACATCTTTGCCGGACACATGGACTTCATCACTTCGGAGATTGGAGATTAAACAACTTCGGGAATAGGTGGCAAGGGAGCTGCCTATTCCCAATAATACCCAAGCAATATGAGACAGATATTTGTTGTTTACGAGACTGACGCATGGCACAGCACAAACCATCGGGAATGTGCAGGTGTGTTCACCAGCAAATGGGCTGCCGTGAATGCCATCGTGAAGAACCACCGCATAGAGCTGGATGAGTTCTTTGACGAGGACGAGATTGAAAAGACCTCAAAGCGTGTGTTAGAAGCCGAGGCAAGGCGCAGGCTCCGCAAGGAACTGGAGTTTGCCTACCAGACGCAAGGCTATGAAACCAACTATGATATTGAGGTCTGGAATATCAACGAATGGTATCTAACTAAATATTAGGCGATATGACCAAAAAGCAGAGAAAAATAATGATTGAGCAATGGGTCACTCAGATAAACCCTAAAGCCATCCTCCGTGCAGCCGATGCCCGATGTGGGGCAAGGTATGCCGTATATGTGGTAGAGAAGCCAGGAGAGTTCGGGACAAGATGCACCGACTATCTGCCTCTGGAACAGTTGGAGCAATACCTTCTTGGGGTATTCTATGCCAGCGAGTTTAACAGACTGATTGGAAAGAAGTCTGCATAAACCAAAGCCCTTCGAGCATACCAAATGACTCGAAGGGCTGCTGACATTTACCTGACAATTTACCTCAAACAAGTTTCGAGTTTTACTCTTGGCAAAAAACAAAACGATTTCTGCCAAGTCAAATTTAACAAATCAGGCCTTAATTTTAACATTCACGCCTATGGTGGAAGCATGGTGATTCGTTTCACCATACATTCCACCATCAAATCACTATGGATTCACCATTTACATTTAATAGCTATAGCTACACTTTGCTACATATTGCTACATCATCGCTACATGCTATCTTTGACGTGTATCATCGTAACTTACTGTTATTCAACGCCGCTACTCATCGATACATCCTTTTACGCAATTTTGACAAGAAAAGATGTTGTTTAGGTTTTGTGTAAGGTTCTTTGTCCTTTGCCGGTGATTTCGGCAAGGTTGTAGAGGACGAGACGGAGGTCTAAACTGGAAAAAGTTGCGATTATAGAGTCATTCAAAACATAAAACATCCGTTTTTTGATGCACAAAGCAAAATAAATGAGAAAACCTTTGGTTATATCATGTTATTTTAATACTTTTGCATCGTTTTAATAGCACTTAAAATGAAGCAATATTTATAATATGAAAACTGTTATTATATCAGGGAAGCCCATTTCGCTCCAAGAAAGGAGCAAGGCTCAGATGAAAGGCATTAGCATCGGCGATTCGTTGTCATTCCGATTCTACGATGGTAATTTTCATGGCATCGCCCTTCTTTTTGCTGAACCCAAAGGAAACATTCCTACTCCACGTTCTTTAGCATTTACCGCAAGCGAACTTAATGAAAAGTTTGGTCTGCCCGTTGTCTTTCTCCTGCATGAGTGCCCTGCATACGAAAGACAGAGACTTATACATAAAGATGTTTATTTTATCGTTTCAGAAAAATATGCACACTTGCCTATGCTCATCGCAAATGAACGCATACGCAAGACAAAACAAGCTAAGGGATTAAGCCCTGTAGCTCAATTTCTTCTACTCTTCCATCTGCAAGTTGAGAGTCTTGAAAGAAAGGCTGCACGTGACATTGAGAACAAGGTTCCGTATTCTTATCCGAGCATCACACTTGGAATCACGTGTCTTGCAGACCTTGGCTTTTGCCAAAAGATCGCCGATGGTTCAAAACGTAAGGTTATACACTTCAATGAAAGTGGAAGGTCGTTATGGGAAAAAGCTCAACCTTATCTTATAAATCCAGTGGAAGAGCGTGTCTATTGTGACGACTTCCACTCAGAAAACAGTTTCCCTGTCTGTGGCATCAATGCCCTTGCACATTATACATGGCTCAATCCTGACCCAGAGAAAACGATTATGATGAGTATGAAGCAACTAAGAGAATTTACAGCAGCCGGGGCATTGGTTCACCCCAATCAGTATGATGGTAATATTCTTATCGAGGCATGGAAATACCCCCCTGTATTCAAGATTGGTACTGAAGCCGAATGGGTGGACAGACTATCATTGGCCGTTTCACTCCGTGAGGATACAGACCCACGAGTAGAAGGTGAAGTTGAACGTTTAATTAATGATATAGAATGGAAGGATTAGAGATATTCCGCGAAGCATTTGAAGCTTACTCAGAGAACTACGTTATCATCGGTGGCACGGCTTGTGACATCGCTATGTCCGGGACGGCGGTACGTCCTCGTGCAACCCACGACATTGATATGATTGTCATTGTAGAAAAGATGACTGCTGACTTTGCCGAACACTTCTGGCAGTTCGTGCGTGAAGGCGGTTATCGCCCTGAAAAGCGCAAGCAGTCTGAAGGGGAAGTTCCTAAGTACGAGCTATACCGCTTTGTCAATGGCAAGCCTGACTATCCCGAAATGATTGAACTGCTGTCACGGCATCCAGACATTCTCGGTGAGCCGAAGGGTCTGACCATTGAGCCGTTGCCTGTGGACGAGGAAACGTCAAGCCTGAGTGCTATCATCATGGATGATGATTTCTATCACTTCACCATCGACCACAGCAAACTGACCAACGGGCTTCGTCATGCTGACTCAGCAGCCCTCATCGCCCTAAAGTCACGTGCCTACCTCAATCTTTTGCAGGACAAGGCTAATGGCAAGCATGTCAACAGCAAGGACATCAAGAAGCATCGTTCTGACGTGCTGAAGAACGTGGTCATCATGGAAGACAGTCAGATTACGGCTCCAGAGCCAATCGTCGCTTGCATAAAAGAATTTGTCGCCTCAATCAGAAATGATTGGGATGCCCTCTCTGAGCCTCTTGCAAAGGCTCTTGACCAGGATCCTTCGTTCATCGAGGCCCTGCTAGAACAATTAGATGGATTATTTGTCATAGAACAGTCATGAAGATACAGTATACGTCTGACCTCCATCTGGAGTTTGCCGACAACTGGCGATACCTGAAGGAGAATCTCCTGCAAGTGACAGGGCACATTCTCGTTCTGGCTGGCGACATCGGCTACTTGGGGGATGAAAACTATACCAAACATCCCTTCTGGGACTGGGCTTCGGAGAACTACCAGCAGGTAATAGCCTGTATGGGCAACCATGAGTTCTACAAGTTCTACGACATCGCAAAGCTGAACGATGGCTATTGCCTTGAAATACGTCCTAATGTCCACAGCTATTATAATGCCGTAGTACATATAGGTGACATTGACTTCATCATAACCACATTGTGGGCCAGGATTCCCCTGAAGGAGGCATATTATACGGAACAAGTGGTAAGCGACTTCCGGCGCATCATCTTCAATGGCGATATTCTCACCTTTGCTGATTTCAACCGCGAACATGAAAGGTGCCTAGCTTTCCTGAAGAACGCTGTATCAAGCAGCAAGGCCAGAAGAAAAATTGTCGTAACTCATCATGTCCCATCCTTCCAGATGCAATGCCCCAAGTTTGCCGATAGCCAAGCTAACGGAGCTTTCACGGTTGAACTGGAAGACTACATCAAGGATAGTGGCATCGATTACTGGATATATGGCCACTCCCACTACAACGTGGATGTCGAGATCGGCAATACCAAATGTGTGTCCAATCAGTTGGGGTATGTATTTCATGGGGAGCATGAATCATTCGAGCCAGGTAAATATATCGAAGCATAACAACCCATGAAATTCTCCATGATATGTTCACTCAGTTCTCTGAAATATCTGCTCGATTCATCCAGACGGACAAGTAAAAGGGTGTAAAACGCTTACTTTTTTCGCCACAATATATTGAGCATAAAATATCAATATTTAACGAAATATTCAACCGAATGAAAGAACAAAAGAACTTATCCTATAGTTTAAGAAAGGTGACACATTCCTTCAAAAGCAGCTTAAACTCAATGTTTTTGCCGATTTTGAGCCTACCTGGGGCTTTTGCCACCTTAACAAATGTTAATTACGTTAAAAATGCGATTTTTGAAAATTATTTTGAGCGTTTTCGCACTTTTCTATCGTTTAACACCTAACTATCTGATAATAAACGATGTTTATTTCCTGCGTGGGCAAGTGATTGCCTATTAAAAACACTCAACAAATCTCAGAGGTGTACGGCAAGCGTATCGGTGACCGATTGAAAGAGACAACCGAGATTGTCCCTTTCTTGAATGGCTCATACAGAGGCTAAGTAGCAACAATTGCTCATAAATGTCAAGCCAATGCTCAATGCGCACCTCACATATGATGCACAAAGAGCACTGGCTTTTACTTTTCCAACAAGCTATATCGATGCCGCTAAAACAACGATTTTAAAAATCGATAAGCCTAATTACCGGTTTTTGAAAACCGCATCAGGCTGCCTCTCCCAAAGGAGTTCTTGTACAAGTCAAGCATCCTCGGAGTTCCTCGGCTGATCGCCTTCGGGGAGCAAGCTCTGGCAGATTTTTCACATTGATTTGACACACTCATCATACACCGCTAACCCTTTCACGGTCAGAAGATATTTCTGGCGAGGATGATGTGGCGAGTTCGGAAATTTCATTTTTACCAAGCCTTCAGTAATGGCTGGCGTAAGAGAATATTCAAGGAAATTGGGACGATTCTTCAAACCGACCGCCTCCATCATTTCCTTTACGCTCTTTTCATCTGTGCCAATCGCAACAACTAACCGTTTTATATTTTCAGATAACGTAGATACCGTTTCATCAGAACTTGTATGGGTGCTTGTATGGGTACTTGTATGGGGTTCGTCAGTATCGCAATACCCTATAAGCATATAACGGTTCTTCAGTTCATGATGTTCGCCCACCATCAAATTACGGAAGAACCTGATGAGGAATGACTTGTTGGGCTCTATACCCTTTGACGGATTGCGATAGTTTGCACGAACAAGGGCATTGCGGAAGTACCAAGAGTTATCGGCAAACAAATCGTTGTCCACCTTGAAACCGATAGAGCGCAGATATTTGATGACAAACACCGCCGCTGTTCTTGTGTTGCCCTCACGAAACGGATGATTCTGCCATAGCAAGGTGACGAAATCTACAATGTGACTGATGATTTCATCCGTTGACAGTCCTTTATAACAAAAGTCTTTCTCTTGCTGAATGTCATATCGCAATGCCATCATAATGTCGGCAGCACGGCCATACACAACAGTATCTCCTTGCAATATCCATTCCTTCTTGCTGATGTCATAGGGGCGCACTTCACCAGCATGTTTGAATACACCCTCAAACAAGTGCCTATGGATATTCAGAAATTCCAATGCTGTAAACGAAAAAGACTTCTCGCTCAGTAGCTTGGCTATATTGGCAGCCACACGGTCAGCCTCTTCCTTTTCTGCATCGTCCTCGTCATGAGTAGTTTTGTTGACATAATACGACTTCAACTGTTCACGCACATCATCAATGGTAATATCGCCCTCAATGTGTCTGACAGCCGTCTCTTTCAGATAGTCAGACACCTTCAGTCCGTCAACATCTTGCAGACCGATAGCCGTGCGCCATGCCGAAGCCCTTTCGCGCTTATGTGGCTCTGCCACACGCGCATAGGTCTCAAAGTCTATATATTGTTGCTTGCTCTTGTCGCTCATCTTATTTGATTCTTATCTTCGCTAAACAACCTTTCTATTTGTTTGTCAAAATCAGACATTATTTTATGGCCTTGAATAATGCGATACTTGTCGTATTTTTTTGCGATTGACTATACATCATCACCTCGTCAAACCATTTATCCGAAGGTATTCGAATTTTTCGGATAGTATCGTACAAATGGTCTTGTTTGTCGTATTTTCTTCCATAATATTCTACATCGGTTTAATCATGGTTTCTGCATATTTATTTGTTTCAACAATCGAACTCACCCTTTTCATTAAATACCGCATCAAAATCAGCATCTGTCAAGCAATTGAGAACTTTGTTTCTTACAGCTATTTTGCAGAAATCCAACCGAAGCATTCTGTCTCCAAAAGAAGTATGGCGTAGTCTCAGCATTTGGATTCTACTAAAGCTTGGGCATTCTTGAGCATACTTGGCAAGGGCTTTTGCTTTTGGCAGATTATCGGCCTTGTCATCCCTATGTGGTTCAAGGATGGAAAAGTCATAACCACCATTTCCATCACTTCTGACGACAATAAAGTCGGGATAAAATCTCTTTATTTCATTGCCGCACTCATACGGAATACATAAAGCCCAAGGTTTGCGGTCTTGGTTGCGAAGCCAGCACACATACTGCGGATGCTTTCGTTCTTCATCAAGAGTCAGTGGTTCCCAGCCTTTTAAATTGAAAGTGGCTGTACCTTCTGAATTCACAAACAGGTGATCAGTACAAGTGTCGCCATCATTGTCAAGGTCTACATTGATGGTTTCAGGTAAATGAAATAGACGCTTGGAAACAGAGCTACCTTGTGCAACGAGGTTGTTGTATTGCAGTCTGAACTTTTCAGAAAGAAATTTTGTCTTCGGGCGATACAAATCAGTCAATCGTTCAAACTCACCTTTGGCATAACCCATTAGTAAATCACGCTGATGCTGGTCGGCTGCATACAGAATAACATCATACATATATGAATAGTCGTCATCTTCTCCATACACATCTGCATATCTGTCGCCTATGCCTTCACCACACAACAAAATATTTGCTTGCTGATATTGGTGGTATAATCCGGCATCAGTTTTTGAAAAGAGGTCTGGACCTTGCTGAAAATCGTATGTATTTCCACTCTTGTAAAATTCTACACTAAGGGTGTTCAACTGAAAAGTCAAAGCTTTTTCGACCAATGCATCATATTCGTTTGCAGCTTTCAGCTGCTCTATATATGTATGTATCCTTTCTGCAATAGCGTCTTTCACATCATCCACTGCTTTAGCAGTTGCGTCCATTCCAGTCATGACAGCAAGACGTGCCATATCGAACAAAGCTCTCAGATAGTTCTTTGTTACAGTAGCCTTTTTTACCTCATAAGTCAGAATCTCTGCCTGATTAATGGCATCTTTCACTTTTTCATAAGGATCGATGAAAGTATTGGAATTCACAGATATCTCTGATTTTTCCATATTGCCATTTTCAAATGTATTTTGATGTTGTAACAATTGGCTAACCTCTACCTTAGGTTTCTGTATATTTTGTGTCGTGCCATATTTTTCTGTTGTATCAGATGTATTTGTCGAGGAAGAGGCGGATGTATTTTTTGTAGACATTTCTTTTGTGTCAACAATACCTGCGGAAGTTGTTTGAGCTGCGGATGTATGCGGTTGCTGTTGATTTACCGAAGTAGCAGCAACTGGTCTTTTTGCGGTCATCACCACAGTGGTCTTCTTGCCTTCCTGCACAGCCTGTATGTCAGTGGGCAAATCGCCTCCTTCTTCCTCTGACAGTTTTCTTACTACATCTGCCACTGTATCTGCGTCAAAATGAGGCAGATATAAATGCACATAGTTAAGCGATTCGTCCACCTCAACACGCATTCTTAATGGTGTGCGAATCATCCTGCCAAGCAATTGTGCTATGTATGTGGCATCTTTAGCCACACGATATGACATCATAGCCTCAGCACGTGGACAATCCCATCCCGTAGACAATGCCTCCTTGAAAAATACTATCTTTATGTTTCGATCGTCATTGATGGCCGACGGTTCACAATAAGGCACCTCCAATCCGTTGACAGACAGTGTGCCTTGCTCACCAAAAGCATGAACCACCTCGCCTTTCTCAAACGTTTCGCCCGTGCGTTTTTCCACTTCACGCAAACATTCGTCCAAATCGGTTGCAGATACTTTACCTGTCGTGCCTGCTTCCACCTGTATCAGGAAAATAGGACACACATTCTGACTATGTTGTTTCTCAGTATAGTCGTGCCAATGGAGGCACTTGTCCTTCCATTCGTCGGCAGCAGCTTGAAGCACTGCCAAGTTTTTGTTTATAGCACTTTCTTCTGGATAGTGAATCCCAACAATGTCCTTCAACAGTCCCGACTCACGCACCTCTTTCGGAGTTACAACCACCTTGTTCAAGGTTGAAAGACTTGCATTGGCCAGTGTATTGAAGCGTTCGGGAGTGGCACTCATGCCGATAATGAAAGGCAAAGCAGAAAGACCGTCTTTAGGACTTCCGTTTACGAACTTCTGCATGATGGATGTCTGATTGACTTTTGCACCACGGTGTGCTTCATCAATAATGAGCACAAGATTCTGTCCGTATTCCTCTATGGTGTTTTCTATGGTTTCCCAAATCGTATAGTCACGACCATCGCCAATGCCAACCATCTTGCTGCCCTTGCCTAACTTCTGTGTATTGAGGAAATAAACCATACCAGGCTCAAGTTTCTCGCCGCGAAACGACTCATCCAATGTCTTGAACTGGCTTATAACGAGTTTGTTGCAATATCTCACCAATTTCTGCTTGCTTTGCTCGTTCAGTTCAGGCGAGTCGCTAAGCCAAATAAAGATACTTTCGGGTATGGCAGCCACCATTCCCTCGTCATCGCCACACAGCATCGATTCTATGAAGTTAGCCATCATGATGGTCTTTCCTGCGCCAGTAGGAGCTGTGAACGATATGATTTGCTTCTGTCCGAAATGTTGCCAATTCATCTGCGCCATGGCAGCAGTTCGGCGGAGTTCGCTGACTCTGACTTTCTGAAAGGGTTTAAGAGATATGTTCATATTGGGTATCGTCGTTATTTTGTTGCATAATTGATACGGAAATTATCCAAATAGTCGCGGTAGAGCTGGAAGGTTTTCATCCCTTTCAGTTCGTTTGTCATAGCGAGGTACGCATTCTGGCTGTCTGTAATCAGATACACCACTTTTATTTCGGGGTGTTGGCTTATGTCTTCCTTGAAACGTACAAAGAAAGCCTCATCCGTCAATATTGCCATGCGGTTGTCTGGCAAAATGGCATAATCGTCTGTGATACTCTCTGGACATTTGCCTATTGCCCCTGCTTTCATCCACAGCAACGGCAACAATTCTTGCAACTGGCGTCCTCTCGCCACAGAACGCTTGTCCAAAAAACCAAGCTTGAAGAAGGCAGCATTAGCCTTGAATCCATCGCTCATTGGCATTTTCACCGGAATGGTTTCCTCTATCTGTCCCATCACCTCGCTCACCTCAGCCTTTATTCGCTTGAAGTCGGCATCCTTTTCTGCCACGATGTAGAAGTGGGTGATGTGGCTGTTGCCGTCTAATGCTTCCATCCATGCCTCCGCCTCATTTGTGTCAAACAAAATGCTGGCATTATAGCTGTCATCTTCTGACACGAGGAACGGCACATCGTCGCTCATCGTTGGCAACTTCACATCTTTTTGCTTGTTGGCAAGCGTCACCAAGGCCTTCTTCTGCTTCTTTGTGGCTTCAGCTGGCAGGAAGTTGATTTGCGTAAACTTCCTGTCGGTCAGTTTCGTTTCTGTCTGTGATGTTATGTAGTCGCCCACGATGGGCTTTCCGTTCACATCCTCGCCAAGTATGCTACACTTCGTTCGTGGCCAGTTCACATAGCGGGCAATGCCCCACTTTTCCCATTCTTCATCGCCGGGTCGAATACCTTGCGGTCTCAGTTCCTTTTCTTTCGGCTCACCAATCTCATTGTTAGTCACCATAATGCAACGGCGGTGTCCGCCATCTTCCTTGTTCAAGAGGTTTACGGCATGGAGGGTCGTACCACTTCCGGCAAAGAAGTCAAGAATTAGGGCGTTGGGCTTGTTGGCGACAAAGAAGCGGATAGTGTCATGGACGGCGTAGAGAGATTTGGGAAATTCAAAACGTTTATCTAAAAAGATTTTTCTTAACATTCCACTTCCTTGACGACTTGCATCATGATTTGATATTGTCCATTGAGTTGATGGTAAATATGCAGGTTTATAATCACGATCATCTAAGATATATGAGCCATCAACATTGGTTCCAAGAATCTTATATTTTCCACTTTTAACTTTATTATGCTCTCCTTTTTTGAGATAATTAATAGCCATACCCCTATCAGTAAAACCACCAAGTCTTACAACATGTTGTTTCTGCAATTCAAGCAAAGTATCCTTGCCAATTCTCCAACACCCTTCTGTTCCATCTAAATGAATAGGCCAAATTGCAATTGTCCCATTGGGCGATATATATGAATGTCTATCTACATTCAGTGGTAATGGTTCTCCTGCTCCCTTAAAATATTTACCATCCTCTGAAACTAAAACAGGATAAAAAAGATTTGGCCTATGATTTCTCATATTATTCGTTCCGGTTCTTAGTAAGCCTTCCCAATGAACACTATTTTTTGAAGTGTTTTTCACCCCTCCCATCCATTCTGATTGAAGTTCAAGAACAGCAGGAACACATACGCCTATTTTAACAAAGTATATATATTCATCCGTTCTCGTAAAATCAGTAAGCCTTGAAACGCCGCCTGGATTAATACTACAACTCACCATCTGAATCCTCGCCTCAGGGAAGATCTGTTCCAACAGACAACCAAGGTGATGATATTCCAGTTCATCAATCGTAACAATCAGTACAGAGTCGTTAGGATTGAGCAGCTTCTTGGCTATCTTCAACCGTGCCTCCATCATCGACAACCACTTGGAGTGACGATACGCATCCGTACCGTCAACATAGTCGCAGTTGTATTTCCAATCGTGCGAGTCGGGCTTGTTGTAAGGAGGGTCTATATAGATGCAGTCCACCATACCCGGATAAAGATAAGCAAGAGTCTGTAAGGCATGATAATTATCCGCCTCTATCAGCGTATGCCACAAGTCGCTGTCGGGTGCATTCTCCACACTGTCCATGGGCTTCAGATAAGGATATATCACATCGCCACGCTGCGCCACAGCCACTAAATCGTCAAGCAAGAAAGTCTTATCCTCAAGAGAAGCAAGATTTCGGCACACGGCATTGTCTTTCTCAATGTCTTGCACCTCATACACGTCATTAGGAGTATTGCCACGCAAAGCCACCTTCGTGCCACGACGAATCGTCACCTCTGGCATAAGTACATTATCAGGTAAATGGTTCTCGTAAACCAGTCCAAACCTTTTCTTCTTAGTCAGTCGAGCCACCTCTTCTCTGATTTGCTCTTGCAATTCAGTATTAGGTATTCGCTCTATATATCGGTCTATTGCAGCCATTCTATAATCTATATTTATTGTTTATGTATTTACTTTTCATACCCCTCATAATAGTAGCTCTGCTCTATTCCCTTGAATATCACTTCACGGTTCTCCGTGTCAGAAGTAAGATTCTGCGAGAGGAGGTAGCGCAGTTCGAGGTCGTTGATAGGTGAGCGTTCCATTGCCGAGAGATATTGGTCTTTGTCAACATACTGCCAATTGACCACTTTGCCAAGAGAGCGTTTGAGCATCATGTCGAGCCAGATGCGTGTGGAGCGACCGTTACCTTCCATGAAAGGATGACACACATTCATCTCGACATATTTTTCAATGATATGCTCAAAGGAATCTTCAGGCATTTTCTCTACGGCAGCGAGGGCTGCTTCAAGATAAAGACTATTGGCAAAGCGGAAACCGCCTTTGGCTATATTCTTATCGCGGATGACACCAGCAAACGGGTATAGCCCATCAAACAGATAATGATGTATCTGCTGAAGACCTACTGTAGTTCCAACTGGAATTTTATCTATATCGCCCGATTCATAGAAGCGGTGTGCGTTATCTAACGATTTTTCGTCTATTTCCTTTGTTGTCATAATCTTCTAATTGTATTCATCTTACTGGTTTGATGAGATATTAAGAAGTTTCTCTGCTTCTATCTCAATCCGGCTTTTCTTCGTCTGCACAATGAGAGAGCGGACATCCACATCAAGTGCCTCTGCCACTTGAAAAAGGGTTTCGAGGCTTGGTTGCGAACTGTTGGTACACCACTTGCTCACAGTAGCCGGGTCCTTGCCCAATTCATCTGCCAGCCATTTAGCCGTCCTTTTGTTTTCAACCAATACTATCTTGATGCGATTGATATCTTTCTTTGTCATATCCTTTCATGTGTTTCTTGGTCTACAAAGGTAAAAATTATCTTGGATAATCAAGAAAGATTACGGAAATAATTATCCATGTTATTGCGTTTTACATCTATTTTTAAACAAAATAACACCAATTCAAGGCTCTACAATCAAAATCCAACTACTTCCTGCTCGATTTTCATTGATTATAACTACCTTTGCCATATCAGAGCTACCGCAAAATATCACAAAGAATAAGCGTGGTACGACAGGATATGTGCAACAGCTGATTATCAAGGAATTGAACATTCCGAGGATGTTTGGCTAAATGTTGAAATTTCGTCCGTACCGATTAAAGTGTAATACGCTTGGCCGTCAAGGATGTGAAGACAGTGCATCGGAAAGTGAAAGACGTAAAAAAGGGCTTAAAAAGATACTTGAAAAAAGTATGAAAGTAGGACTAAAAAGCACTGAATATCAGATAATTAAAGAGATAAAAATCCTTACATTTTAGCCCGGCTTTCATACGGCTCAAACCTATGTTAAATAACTGGCATTCAGTTGGTTACGTATGGTGCATCGTAATTTCAGGTGCGTTAAGGATTCTGAAACTTTCAAAATAGATTACAGTACCTTAATTCCGCAACACTTTGATTTAACTTTATTTATAAGTACCTGAGCAA